>JAVCCG010000045.1 GCA_030765605.1 Candidatus Alcyoniella australis | reverse complement strand
TGCGGCTCCAAGCCGCCCCGGCGAGCCTTCACACAAAGATCGTTTTTACGATCTTTACCTTCCCTCCACCATCTTTCGACGCGGAGTGGCTCGTAGCATTACGACCAGTGTACTACGCGAGTTTTGGTGCAGCTCCAAGCTGCCGCGAGTCTTGTGGCACCTCAAAGGTGCCAAAGATCGTTTTTACGATCTTTACTCCGCCTCCTGCTCGCTGGGTGCGGCCCGATCGAGCACCAGCACGGCCAGCCGCTCCTTGGACTCGAAGCCGAACTCCTCGTAGAGCCTGCGGCTGACGCTGTTCCAGACCTGGGTGGTCAGTTCCACAACCTCGGTCTGCTGCTTGCCGAACCAGCCGATGGCGTCGGCGAGCAGCGCCCGGCCCAGACCGCGGCCCTGGAGCGCAGGTTCGACCGCGGTGCGGATGTAGTAGCCGCAACGCAGCTCGGGGACGTGGCGAAAGGTGGAGAACCCGGCAGGTGAGCCTTCGTACTCCACTACTCGTGTGCGGTACGAGTTGCGGCGGTTGACCCAGGCGGCCATTACCGACGGATCGTTGCGCCACATCTGATCGAAGGCCGCCTCGTCGATGCATTGCAGCGGCTTGATGTCGTCGGCGTCTGTGTCGCGCACCACCGCGGCCCTTACCTCGGGCAGCGGTGCGCCGGGGCGGCACTGGTAGCGCATTAGCTCCTCGATCTGGTGGAAGCCGCGCGCCTGATAGATGTCACGGCGATCCTCGAGCACCCAGTAGGTGTGAATCCGAATGTAGTTGTGGCGCACGGCGATGATCCGGTCGAGTAGCGCGCTCTCGACCGCTCGGGGCACGGACTGGTGCAGTTCCTGCTCAAGGATCAACAGCCCGGCGTGGCCGTCCTCGTCCTCGCGACGCGCCAGCAGCGAAATCAGCGCGCGCGTCGAGCCCTGGGGATCGGTGGCCATGAATGCCCGGCCGGCCTCAACCGCCTGACTGATGCCCAGCGTGTGCTCCTGTCCGCGCTTTTTCAGGAACGCCTCGGTCGGATCGTGGCGCGCGACCTCGACCAAGTAAATCCCGGCCTCGGTCTCGACCTCGATCACCCCGGTGCGGTTGATCAGCGCCTTGAGCAGCGTACTGACGTTGTTCACAGTCTCGCGCCTCCCCGGCATTGCGTCGCCGTTCCCGATCATCCGAGGCCCGTTTTCAGGCCCGCCTCGTCGATCGGTCTTAAAAAACTCGTAATTTTAGTCAGGCCGACGGCTGTTTACCACAAGAAAAGCGTCCCTGCCAATTATTGCCGCAAGATTGGCGCGGCGCGGGCCGCTCCCCTTATAATCGACTGTCCCGCGATCGCAACGAGGAATCGATGGTCAAGCTGAGCATAATCGTATGCACCTACAACCGCAGTGCGCTGCTCGAGCGCTGCCTGCTCTCGTTGATCGTTGCACAACAAAAGCGACCCTTCGAGCTGCTGGTGATCGACAACAACTCCACGGACGACACCGCGACCGTGATACAGCGCCTGGCAGCTCGCGCGCAGCAGGCGGACATCGCGCTGCGCTGGTTCAACGAGCCCGAGCAGGGTCTGTCTGCGGCGCGCAATCGCGGCTTTCACGAGGCGGCCGGAGCGTTCGTGGCCTATTTGGACGACGACGCGTTCGTGGACCAACACTGGATCGAACGGGCCTTGGAAATGATCCACGGTTTGGAGCCCGACGTGCTGCTGCTGGGCGCCAAGGTCACGCCCGAGCCCGGCTTCGCAGCGCCGGAGTGGATGCCCGACGCGCTGGTGCGCAAGCCGCCGGCTGACCTTGACGAACGTTTTGTCGTCGCGGACCAGGCGCGCTCGCTGATCGCCGGCTCCAACATGATCTTCCGCAAGCACGCCCTGGAACGCCTCGGCGGGTTCGACCCGCAGCTGGGGAGAATCGCGGACCGCCAGCGCGCTGCCGAGGAGACCGAGCTGTTCTATCGTCTCGAGCGCATCGGCCGCATGCGCTACACGCCGCGGCTGGTGGTGTTTCACCCGGCGGTAATCACCGATCTAACCGTGGGTAAGGTGCTCGAGCGCGGCTGGTACGCCGGGCTGACCGAGCCGCGCAAACGTCTGGCGAGCAAACGCTCCGGGCTGCGGATGATCGACGTGCTGTGCTGGGCCAACTCCGCGCGCTATCTGCTGCTGGCCGCGCTGCTGGTGCTGCGCTGGGGCGGGGTGCGGCGCAAGCCGGTGGTCGAGGCGCTGTTCAACGCCGCGCAGATGGCCGGACTGTTTGTGGGCAACCTGCGCGCAGTACCCAGCCGACTCAGCCCCAGGAAATGACCGTGGACAAATCGCAGGGCAGCTCGCGCCGCAGCTGGCACACCAGGCGCAGAGCAGGCTCAACCCGGCCGTAGCCCGGCGAATAGCGCGCCCGCTCCACTCGCCAGTCCGCGGGACCGCGCACATCAGCGCGCACACCATCCCCTTGAATTCTCGCCGTATCGCCGTTGAGTTCGACCTCGAGCCCGGAGGCCAGCGGCAGACTGATCCGCAGCCCGTGCTCGCCGCCGCCTTGCAACCGATCCTCGATCTCAAGCCTACCGGGACCAAATCGCAGAGTCCGCCGGTGGACCACGCCCAGCCGTTGCTGGTAGCCGTAGTGCTCGCCCACGAACAGCGCCGCGTTGCCGCTGCGCTCGAATTTCAGACAACGCGGCCGAGCCAGTTCGGACAGCTCGAACGGCTCATCAGGCAGCGGCGTCTGCTCCAATCCGTCGACAATCAGCGTTGCGTGGGCCGCAGTGCAACGGAACTCGTCACGCGTTTCACGATCAGCCGTGTACAGATAAGTCCCCGGGTCGCGCACCAGCGGGCCGCCCGCCCAAAGCTCGAACCCGAGCTTGTCGTTGTGCGCGTGCGCGCCCAGCCCGCGCAGCCCCACCGGGCCGCAGCACACCCAAAGTTGCGCGCCGCTGATGCGCGCCGTGTACCATCCGGCCTTGGGCAATTCCAGCAGATGATCGTCGCGATCCGGATCGGGCGCGCGGTCGGCAAGCTCGAGAGCGTCCGCACCGAACAGCCAGACCGCCTTCTCCCACCACGGGCCCATCGGCGGTGCAAGCTGCGGATCGCGATACATCACGGCAACCAGGGCAGCGTTTTGACGCGCATCGAGTGTGGGATGCTCGCCCAGGGGCAGGAAGCAGCCCGAGTCGTTGTCCCCAAGTTGCGGTAGTGCGCCCGACGGATTGCTCAGTCCGATCAGCGCCGATGCAGCGGATCGCAATCGCTTCTCCCATGTCGCCGGCCGCGCGCTCCCCATGGCCAGTGCGGCGAGGCTAAATCCCTCAAGCACCAGATCGCCATAGCGCGTCGAGCCCTCGGCGAACGAGCCGTCAGCGTGGATCTGTTGCCGCAGCTCGCGTTGCAACCGCGATCGTGCGAAGCCCGCGATCTTGGCGGCCTCGGGATGCCCCTCGAACGAGCCGTCGATCAACAGCAGGCCCAGCAAATCGGAGAGGAAGTGGTTGCCAAGCGGCGGCTCGATCCAGCGCAGCACAAAGCGCGCGTGCTCGATCAGCCGGGCGGCCAGCGTCCCGCGCAGCCGGTCCGCCGCGGCCGAACCCTCAATTAAATTGAATGCGGCCAGCCAGTTGATCGCACGGATCGCCGCCTCCATCGGACACGACCAGTTGATCCCGCGTCCCAGGGGGTTGTGCTCGTGCCAGTGCAGCACCAGCCTCGCGAATTCCTGGGCAAAGCGCTCGTCGCCAGTCAGTCGAAACGCCTGAGCCAGGCGCAGGCCGTGGTGAAACCGGCTGAGTTCCCAGACCAGCCGCAGGTCGCCGCGCCCCTTGAGCGCCGGCATGTCGAACTCGGCGGTCGGATCCCAGCGGCCTTTACCCAATGGGTCGTTGTGCCAATCATCTGCGGCGATCATCATGCCAAGCAGCTCGACCTGGCCCGCCAGTAAGGTTTGCGCCTGTTGCATCAGCCGCGCGCGGCGCTCGGGGAACAGCTCGTAGAAGCGTTCGAGGGCCGCTGTGTCGCGGCCAAGACCGGCCAGCGGCGCGCAGACGGCCAGCCGTTTTGCCAGTTGCGCCTCGGATTGTTGCGGCACGAGCAGCAATCCGTCGAGAATCGAACGCCGCACCAGCCGCCGGTTGACGCGCCGCATTAAAACTCCGGGAATCGAAAACGGGTCGCGCCGCATCGCCTTAATCATGGAGCGCGACAGTCCCATCGGGCCGGTCCGCTCAGAACTCGATGATCTCGAAGCCCGCCTCGGCCCAGGCCTCGACGCTGAGCACGCCCGTGGAGTCGATCAGCCTACGAGTGCGCATCAGACTGCCGATGCGCTCGGGGTCGAAGTAGCGGAACTCGTCGTGCCCGGCGAGCACCACGGCCAGGTCGGCGCGGCGCACCGCTTCCTCGAGCAGGCCGGTGTCGTGTGGGAAGTTCTTGACGTGCGGATCGTAGACCGCGTACTCGATGTGCGCCCGCTCGAGCTGTTCGATCACCTTGATTGCCGGGCTCATCCGCGTGTCGTCGACGTTGGCCTTGTAGGCCACGCCGAAGATCACGACCTTGGGCTCTTTGCGGCGTCGCAGGCTGTGCCCGATCAGCTTGGCCAGGGCCAGCGGCCGCGCGTCATTGACCTGCCGGGCGGCCTTTAAAAGCCGCGATTGGCGCGGCGCGGCCTGGATCAGAAACCAGGGGTCGACCGGGATGCAGTGGCCGCCCACGCCCGGTCCCGGCTTGAGAATTTTCACCCGCGGATGGCGGTTGGCCAGGGCGATGGCCTCGCGCGGATCCACGCCGACCTCGGCGCAGATCTGCGCCACCTCGTTGGCAAAGGCCACGGCCACGTCGCGGCTGGCGTTCTCGATCAGCTTGACCGCCTCGGCCACCTCAAGGGAAGTCAGTAGGATCTCGCCCTCGACCCATTCACGGTAGAGCTCACGAGCCCGCTGGGACGACGCGTCGTCGAATCCGCCGATGATCCGATCGTTCTGCACCAGTTCGCGCAGGATCGATCCGGGCAGCACGCGCTCGGGGCAGTGGGCGAGCAGAAAGTCGCGGCCGGGCTCCAAACCGCGGTGGCTGAGAATCGGCGCCACCAACTCACGGGTAGTCCCCGGCGGAACCGTGGACTCGACCACTACCAGGTCGCCGTGCTTGAGCACCTGCGCGATCGACTCGGCCGCGTCGCGCAGATGGCTCAGGTCGGCGCGGCTTTCATCGTCCACAGGAGTGGGCACCGCCAGAATGAACGCGTCGGCCTGCACCGGCTCGGGCGAGACAGTGAACATTCCCGAACTGATCGCAGCGCTGACCAGGGTGCGCAGCCCGCGCTCCTCGATGTGCACGCTGCCCTTGGACAGCCGGTCAACGATCGCCGGATCGACGTCCACGCCGACCACGCGCTGGCCGTTGGCGGCCATGATGCTCGCCGTGGGAAGACCGATATATCCCAGACCGACAACGCAGACTTTTTCCATGGGACGAATCATAGCAGCACAAACTCCTTGCAGGCTACGCCCCGCCGCCGGTCGGAGCATCGAGGTACTCAACGTCCGAGCGGAACAGCCAGAAGCGTCCGCCGGGAATACGCAGCCCGCGGATGAACTCGAAGCCGTCGAGCTTTCCGTCGAGCTCAGAGGCGCGCTGGAGCCATTCCTCCCAAGAACGCAGGTCCAGTGAGCCGCGTAGATGGAACGTCAGCAGCATGAAATCAACGTTGGTGCGCCGCATCAGCAGCTCGAGGGTCTCCGCGTCTTTGGGAAGCCAGATGCAGACGCGGTCGCCGTACCAGTTGACCAGCCACGGCGTGTCGCTCACCCCGACCTCTTCAGGGCCGGTCAGCGCGGCCACGCTTTGGCCCAACCGACTGTAGAACTCTGGGTCGGGCATTGTCAGCGTGCGGCACTGATAATCGCTGAACCGCCCCATGCGTTCGATCCCGGCGGTGATCCCCCAGGGGAAGGTCGCGGCCAGCACCAGCGCCACGCAGGCCGCACGCCGCAGACCCTCACGCTTGATCAGCCCTGCCAGCCGCGAAAAACCGCCGGCCGCAAAGACGATCATCAGCAGAATCGCGGGATGGTAATAGCGCTCCATCACGAACAACACTTGCAGTATCGCGCCCACGGCCAGCAGCGCACCGACCGTTGAGAGCCAGGGCCAAAGCTGTTCGCGCGAGCGCAGCAACATAAACGGGGCCAACCAGAAGGCCCAGAGCAGCAGCGGGTTGGTCGCGCTCCAAAACCAGGACCTGAGTGTCAGCGGCAGGTTGAAGGTACGCGCGCGATAAAGAATCGCCTCGACGTGCTCGCCGGTGGTCAGTAGGCCCTCTTCCATTTCCAGTCCGCGGGCGTAGCTGTGGCCCGGGTGGAGCGGCGAGTGGGTGTGGATCACGTGGCGCAGCTTGCGCGTGATAAAGCCGACTATCGGCCCTGGTTGCGATCGGTCCCCGGGCTCGTCACGCTGGACCGTCGGCCGGGGCGTGGGCTGCGGTGCGGTTTCGGGCGCGGGCTGGACAAGCCGAACGCGCGCCTGTCCCTGCCAATGGTAGGCGCGCAGCGGTTCGCTCAGCCGGTCGGCCCCCACCACCAGCAGCAGCCCCACGAGCAGTCCGATAATCCGCTGCCAACGGCGCGTCGCCGGGCTGAGCACAAGCAGTACCAGCGGCAGCGCGTAGAGCGGGCCGATCTCGCGCGAGTAGACAATCAGCCCCAGGGCCAACCCCGCGATCAATCCCCAACCCGCTCCGCTACGCCGCACCAGCGCGTAGACCAGCAGCAGCAACAGCAAGCCGAACATGCTCTCGGACATGCCGCTGAGCGAGTAGTACAAGGCGTTGGCCTCGAGGATCGCCAGTGCGGCCGCAAGATGCGCGGCGCGCAGGCCGAATAGCCTGCGGGCAATGCCGAACACCAGCGGCACGCTGAGCACGTAGAACAGCCCGCAGGTCGCGGCGGCCGTCGTATCGGCCGCGCCGAAAACCAGGAACGCCACGGCCAGGACCATCGTCCACAGGTACTGCGGCAGCGGGCCGAGCATGCTCGCGGCCTCGCGAACTGTTCCAGGTTCGACGTTGCTGAACGATATCGTGTGGACCATCAGGGTCACCGCGCCGTCGCCGCGCAACAGCGAACGGGCGGCGCTGGCGTACTTCAGCGCATCGGATTGAGTTCCCAGGGAACGGAAGGTCGTGACGAAGAAAAAGATGTAGGCCGTCAGCGCGAGCAGCGTCCAGATCAGCGCCCAGGGAATGCGGGTTGCTGCCGGAGATTCGCCCTTGTTCATTTACCGCCGCTGGTCCGGGAATACCAGCGCGTCAGCACGTCGATGATCCGCTCGGCCGCGTGGCCGTCGCCGTAGGGGTTGGCCGCCTTGGCCATCGCCGCGTGGGCCTCGGAGTCGGTTAGCAGGATTCCCGCTTGGTCGAGGATCTTTTGCGGGTCGGTGCCCACCAGCTTGACGGTGCCCGCGTAGACCCCCTCGGGCCGTTCGGTGGTCTCGCGCAGCACCAACACCGGCACGCCCAGGCTCGGCGCCTCCTCCTGAATCCCGCCGGAGTCGGTGAGAACCAGCGCGGCGCGGCGCATCAGGCAAACCAGGCTGGTGTAACCCACCGGCGCGATCAGCCGCACGTTGGGCAGTCCCGAGAGGATCTCCTCGGCCGGAACCTTGATGTTGGGGTTGGGATGCACCGGGTAGACCAGCGTGTCGTCGGCAAAGCGCGCGGCGAGCTGCTTTAGCGCGTTGAACACCCCGCGGATCGGCTCGCCGAAACTCTCGCGGCGGTGGGCCGTGACCAAAATCAGCCGGCCATTGATGCCGCCGGGAATTTCCGGCTCGGGCAAATCGGTCCGCTCCACCACGTCGAGCAGCGTGTCGATCACCGTGTTGCCGGTGACCCAGATCGATTGCGGGTCGTAGCCCTCAGCGAGCAGGTTGCGTTTGGAGAGCTCGGTCGGCGGAAAATGGAAAGTCGTAATCGACGAGGTCAGCTTGCGGTTGGCCTCCTCGGGAAACGGCGCGGTCAGATCTCCGGTGCGCAGACCGGCCTCGACGTGCGCCACGGGGATGTGCTCGAGAAAAGCCGCATAGGCCGCGGCAAAAGTCGTGGTCGTGTCGCCCTGTACGACCACCACGTCGGGACGTTCGGTCCGGTAGACTTCGGGCAGTTTCTCGAGCATCCGCCGCGTGACCTCGGTCGGCGTCTGGCCCGCGCGCATCAGGTCCAGGTCGTGGTGCGGCTCGACGTCGAACAGCTCGAGCACCTCGTCGAGCATCTCACGGTGCTGGGCGCTCAGCGCCACACGCACTTCGACCTCGGAGCCACGCAGCTTTCCCTGTTTAATCAGAGGCATCATTTTGATCGCCTCTGGCCGGGTGCCGAAAACAAGCAGCATTCGCATCGTCATCGCGGATTAAGATGTCACGAGGCCCAATGCTTGTAAAGTGGGTTTTCACTAGGGTTCCTAATCAGGCATCGATTGTTTCGGCGCGGCCTTTATCATTGGTTGTGTCAGACCTATTATCTAGCCCTGATGGATCCCTGGGGCGCAGAGAACATGCCGATAGGCAACCTGCTGCTGATCGCGGCACTGGCCGCGTTGGGCCTGCTCGAATCAGCGATCCTCAGCCGCCGAGGTCGCGTGAGATTCGGCCGATCGCTGCTGGTATTTCTAGCGCACTTCAGCCCGGCGATAGTCGGCGCGCTGCTGTTGCCCTCAGTGAACGAGAACTCCCACCAACTGCGGATCCTGCTGCTACTACTGGCGGTCTCGGTCTGCCTGCACGCGGGCTGGTTCGCCTCGCAACGCATCTCGCTGAAGCTGACCCGGCTGCGATACACACTGGCCGCGACCGGACTGCTGATCGTAGCCCTGGCATATTTGATCGAGCTGCCGCCGTGGCTGATTACCGCGGCGATGCTCGGCGGATTGTTCGCGATCTCAACCGAGCTGCACGGCATCGTCTCGGACCGCTTTCACTCACCTACTCCTAATCTTGTTGCACTGGCCGCGGCCCTGGCGTTCATCGTGTTGCTCGACGCGGGATTGGCCCACTCGTTCTGGCGCTGGGATTTGCGGCTGTTCGGGCCGGGACCAGGATTCACCTCGGACGCCGCGATCCGCAGCAGCATGGGCAAACCGTTTCTTCCACCGCGCGACTCGCAAGGACAATCGATCGCACTCGAACCGGGCGACGGCCTGCGCATCCTGCTGATCGGCGGGTCGTCGGCAGCCGGGTGCTGCACCGAGCAACGGCAACAGACCATGCAGGGACAGCTCGAGCTGGCGCTGCAGGAGCGCGGTCTGGACGCCGAGGTGCTCAACGGCGCGTGGGATGGCTACGTTTCGCACTACATGGTGCTTGACGCCATTGAAGGCTACCGCAGGCTGGAACCCGACCTGGTGCTGATGTACCTCGGCGCCAACGACAACGGACTGATCGACACCTTGGGCGAGCGCTACGACGAAAAGGATTACGGCCCAGCCTTGCAGTGGCTGCGCCACAGGCCTTTCTATCAACTGCTCAACAGCCTGCTGGTCAAGCTGCGCCGCGGCGGACGGCCGCGCGAGCCGATCCCCGCGGTCTCCGAACAGATCTTCGTCGACAACCTGCGCACGTTACGCCGGATCTACGGCGAACTCGGCGCGCAATCCTTGCTGTTTATCGAGGCGATCGCCGAGCCGCGCTCCCTGGCCTACGAACAGCGCGTGCTGACCGCGACTGAGGCTGCCGGTGTTGAGGCTGTTGACGCCCACCGTATGCTGCGCGAGACCTATACCGCGGCCGGGGATTACATGAACGACGACGTGCATCCCAACACCCTGGGCCATTGGTCGGTGGCGATGATCATGCTCGGCGAACTCGATGCGCGCGGCCTGCTACCCACAAACGCCGATACTGCCGGAGGACAACGATGATATACAAACTGCTGACGGCGCTGCTTGCGCTGCTGCTGATCCTGCCTTTGCTCGCCTGCTCGGACGGCGACGACGACGATGACGACGCACTCGACGACGACGACAGCGGCGATGACGACGATGACGACGACCAGCCGCCGTCCCCGGCGTTGATCGAGCCGCTGACCTGGGGGCGCTACGTCTGCGGCGAACAGCGGCCGGACGATGTGGAGCTCAGCGTTGGCAGCTTCAATCTGCACGGCGGCAAAGAGGCCTCGGCCGAACGCATCGCCTCGGAGCTGACCAACCACCTGCCGCTTGACCTGCTGACGCTCCAGGAATGCCCGGAGGAATATGCGCAGACCATCGCCGCAGGGCTGGAGATGGAGCTCTTCTACTACAACGGCCTGGCGCTGCTCTCGGGCACCACGCTGGTCGATCCGCGGGGCGTCGATTTGGTCGAGGGACGTAGCGTGATCCAGGCGACCACCACGATCGAGGGCCTGGAGTTCTCGGCCTATGCGATCCACATCAGCTGGAACGAGAGCGGCGACAACCAGTGCCGCCAACTCGTCAACGAGTTCCTGGCAGCGGATCCCTGCGAGCGGATCGTGATGGCCGGCGATTGGAACGATGAGCTGGGCTCGACGCAAATCGGGATCATGCTCGAGGTTGCGGCCGACGCCTGGTCGTCGCTGGGGGTCTGGCCCTCGGCCCGCGTATCGTGGCCGGCCCAGCTGTTCTACGGCGCCGAGGGCGCGCAACTGATCGACAACACTCTGTTCAATAAAAGCTCCGGGGCCTGCGCCGTAAGCGGTGAAATCGTCAACTTCACTCCGCCGCTTTCCGACCACAAATTTCAGCGCACGCTGCTGCGCTTTCCAGCTACGGCCGAGCCCGCACAGCCGCAGCTACTGGACTTCCTGACCGGGTTCGGCGCGGACAGCGTGGGCCTGCTGTTCGACCGGCCGCTGTCAAAAATCGAAGTCGAACTCAGCCGCGGAGAAGAGTCGATCGAGCTAAGCGCAGTCTCGATCATCGACAACGGCCAGATCGCGCTGCTGCGGGCTGTTGATGATCTGCCCACAGACGGCGAGCTGACCGTGCGCGTGCTCGACGCGGTGTGCACGGACGGCGTGCCGATCGCGAAACCGTTTGGGTTGACCTTTGCCAATCCGCCCAACCTGCTGCGCAACGGCGGGGCCGAGAACAACGGCGAGGATTGGGAACTGGACGGCATGCAATCAGCAACCGAGCTGCACCACGTGACCCCGCTGCTCGGCGAACGCTTCTTCAGCGGAACGGTCGGACACAAGCGCGGCTGGGCTGTTCAGCAAGTCGGGCTCGAACAGTACGCCGCGCAAATCGACGCGGGCCGCGCGCAACTGGCGTTGGGAGGCGCATGTCGAACCGGATACATCGATGTGGGTACGTCCAACGCGCTTTACGCCTTTGACGAATCCGAGGCGCTGGTCGAGCTCTACGATGCAGACGGCGCGCTGCTGCGCACGATCAGCTCGGGCCGCTTTGACACGCTGTACTGGCAGCCCTGGCGCACTACAGTCCAGGTCCCGCCCGGCGCGCGTTTGGCGCGGGTGACTTTGCGCGCTGTGGGTGGGTTGCATGGCGATGAGTTCAACAGCGCCGCGTTCGACGCGCTGTCGCTCTCGATCCAGACAGCGGACGAGCCCGGAGACCAGCGCAGCGGCAACCTGATCGTCAATCCCGATTTCGACCCGCAGCTCGCGGGCTGGACCCGCAACGGGCCGCTGCTCACCGGACGCGACCACTGGCTGCTGGGCAACTTCGACATCTACTCCTTCTCCGGCGAATATTGGCTTGGAGCCGCACTGCTGTTGACGCCGGCCGGTGCGGAACAGACCATCGAGCTGGATGACTTCGCCGCAGCCATCGACCGCGACGAGCTGTCGCTGCGCTGGGGCGCGGCTTTGCGCTCGCTACTGGGCGACGCCGCGAGTTCGCTGACGCTGAGCTTGCTCGACGAAAACGGCGTACTGCTCGATAGCGACTCGATCGAATCGATCCGCTTTGCTGAATGGTTTTTATACCAGCGCACCGCCCCGCTGCCGCCGGGCACTCGTAGCGCGACGCTGGGCTGGCTGGCCGCACCGGTGACAATGCCGGTTGAGGCCGCGTTCCTCGACGAGCCGTTCGTCTACGTTGTGGACCGTTAGCCCGGATCAGCGATCAGAAACGCGCCTCGAACCCCAGGGCCGCATAGTGGATCACGGCAAAAGTGTAGACCTTGTCGTTGTCCGCCCCGCCCTCGAGCAGCCGGTAGCCAAGGCGCAGACGTGCATCGTCGCTCAGATCGACGGTCAGCGCAGCCAGCACGTCCTCGGCCCGTCCCTGAGGCGCGCCCCCACTCACCTAACGCCTTGGGATTATTCAAAGATCGCCTGCCAACCGAGCGAGAACTTAACCGGCGTGGGATTGAACTGCGGCGATCCGAGGCGGGTCGGGTGCAGACGCGCGAGGGCGACAACGTGCGCGGCAAGCTTTCGGGCGAGCGCTATGTGGTGGAGCTGCGGCGCTCGACCACGCGGGTCAAGTCCGGCTGGGTCAGCCTCGAGCTGGGACCGGCTT
>JAVCCG010000044.1 GCA_030765605.1 Candidatus Alcyoniella australis | reverse complement strand
CAGGCCCGCGCCGAGGCCGCACGCTGCATGGCCTGCGGCGGCTGCTCGGAATGTATGCAATGCGTGCAGGTCTGCGAGGCTCAAGCGATCATCCACGACATGCAACCCGAACAGCTCGAGGTCGAGGCGGGCGCGATTTTGCTCACCCCGGGTTACGATCCGTTCGACGCGCGTCTGCGCCCCGAGTACGGCTACGGCCGCTATAAAAACGTAGTCACCAGTCTGGAGTTCGAGCGCATGCTCTCGTCCTCCGGGCCCTCGGGCGGCGAAACACTTCGCCCATCAGACAACCGCGTTCCACAAACGGTCGCCTGGATCCAGTGTGTGGGCTCGCGCGACGTGTCGCTGGGCAACGACTACTGTTCGGGCGTGTGCTGCATGTACGCGATGAAAGAGGCGCTGCTCGCAGCGGAACACACGCCGGGGCTGCGGGCCACGATTTTTCACAACGACGTGCGCGCCTTTGGCAAGGGCTTCGACGTGTTCTACGACGCTGCCGCAGGCCACCCCGGGGTCGAATTCCAACGCGGGATCGTCTCGAGCGTCAAGCAGCAACCCGGCGGCTCGGACCTGCTGCTGAGCGTGCAGGGCGACGATGGCCGCTCGCTGGAGCGAACCTTCGAGCTGGTGGTGCTCAGCGTGGGCCTGCGCCCCTCCGCGGGCACGGCCGAGCTGGCTAAGCGGCTGGGGGTCGAGCTCAACCGCTTTGGCTTCTGCCGCTCCGATCCTCTGGAATTGTGCCGCACCAGCCGCGACGGGATCTACAGCGCAGGCGCGTTCAGCGCGCCGATGGACATCCCCGAGACCGTGACCACCGCGGGCGCGGCAGCGGCCCTGGCCGCCGAGCTGCTGCACACGGCGCGGGGCAGCCTGGTGCGCGAAAAAACTTATCCGCCCGAGCGCGACGTGGCAGGCGAGGAGCAGCGGATCGGCGTGTTCGTCTGCCGTTGCGGCAACAACATCGCCCAGACCGTGGACGTGCCGCGGGTCACGCAATACGCCCGCGACCTGCCCGGGGTAGTGCACGCTGAGGAGAATTTGCACACCTGCTCCGTTGACACGCAGCGCCGAATCGTGGAGGCGATAATCGAGCAGCGACTCAACCGCGTGGTGGTCGCCAGCTGCACGCCGCGGACCCACGAAGAGCTGTTCCAGGGCACCCTGCGCGAGGCGGGCCTGAACAAGCAGCTGTTCGAGATGGCCAACATCCGCGACCAGTGCTCGTGGGTCCACTACTCCGACCCGGCGGCGGCCACAGCCAAGGCCGAGGATTTGGTGCGGATGTCCGTGGCGCGGGCCGCCACGCTGCGTCCGTTCGACGATCTGCAAATCGAGGTCGACCAGCGGGCGATTGTGATCGGCGGCGGAGTCACCGGAATCAACGCTGCGTTGAGTCTGGCCGACCAGGGATTCGCCGTGGCGTTGGTGGAACGCGAGCCCGAGCTCGGCGGAGTCGCGCGCCGCGTGCGCAGCTTGCTGCAGGGGGTCGACGCCCGCCAGGCGTTGAGGCAAATGATCCAGCGCGTGCGCGCGCACCCGCTGATCGAACTGCACTTGTCGGCGACCATTGATGAGTTCAACGGGCACGTGGGTGGCTTCCGCCTCGGTCTGAGCAGCGATGGAGGGAGTAGCGAGGTGCGCGGCGGCGCGATGATCGTGGCCACAGGCGGCGTGGAATCAAAGCCCGAGGAATACGCCTACGGCGAAGATCAGCGCGTGCTGACCCAGCTCGATCTCGAGGCGCGGCTGGACGATCCGGGGTTCGCCCGCGGCCTCAATGAAGTGGCGATGATCCAGTGCGTGGGCTCGCGGGAGCCGCAGCACAACTACTGCTCGCGGGTCTGCTGCCGCCAGGCGATTAAGAACGCCATCGAGATCAAGGAGGCCAACCCGGCGGCGCGGGTCTACATCCTCTATCGCGACATCCGCACCTACGGCTTCGACGAGGTCTACTACCGCAAGGCGCGGGAGATCGGCGTTGTCTTCGTGCGCTTCGACCCGCAGCACAAACCACAGATCGAGGTGCGGCCCGAGGGCCTGCGGCTGCGCGTGCGCGACGAAGCCCTGGGTGCGGACATCGAACTGCGGCCCGATTGGCTGGTGCTCTCGGCGGCAATCCGGCCGCAGCCTGACGCCGCGCAGCTCTCGCAACTGCTCAAGGTGCCGCGGGGTGCCGACGGCTTCTATATGGAGGCGCACCTCAAGCTGCGTCCGCTGGACTTCAGTAGCGAGGGGATCTTCCTCGCGGGTCTGGCGCACGCGCCGAAGTCCATGGCAGAATCGATTATTCAGGCCAAGGCGGCGGCCGCGCGAGCCGCGACGATCATCTCGCAACCGTACCTCCATCGTTCGGGTGTGATCTCCGAGGTCGATCAGTCGCGTTGTGTCGCGTGCCTGACCTGTGTGCGGGTGTGCCCTTACGAGGTGCCGCTGATCGACGAGCACGGCGCGGCCTTTATCGAGCCTGCGAGCTGTCAGGGCTGCGGCATCTGCGCCGCGAGCTGCCCGCGCAAGGCGATCGTCACCCGCCACTTTGCCGACGGGCAGCTGCTGCCCGAGGTGGACGCGCTGCTGGGCGACGCGGCCTGCGCAACCTGTTGGGAGGGGAGTTGAGCGAGCGAAAATTCGAGCCCAAAGTGCTGGCGCTGTGCTGTACGTACTGCGCTTACACCGCCGCGGACCTCGCGGGTTCGCTACGGCTGGAGTACTCGCCCAACGTACGCGTGGTCAAGCTGATGTGCAGCGGCAAGGTCGATCCGATCCTGCTGCTGCGCGCGTTCGAGCGCGGCGCGGACGCGGTGTTCGTTGCCGGTTGCGCCCAGGGCGAATGCCACTTTCTGGAGGGCAACGTGCGCGGCAAGCGCGCTGTGCAGCACGCCAAACGCCTGATCGCCGAACTGGGGCTCGAGCCCGAGCGGCTGGAGTTCTTTCACATCCCGGCCAGCGACGGCCCGCTCTTCGCCCGTTGCGCCGACCAAATGACCGCCCGGGCGCGCGAGCTGGGGCCCAATCCACTGCGCTCAAGCGCACAGCAGGATGCGGGGAGCGCGTTGGAGCAACCCCGGGACGCGCATCCGGCGCTACCCCAGTGCCGCGCGGGTGTACTGATCC
Source organism: Candidatus Alcyoniella australis (assembly GCA_030765605.1). Taxonomy (NCBI): domain Bacteria; phylum Candidatus Lernaellota; class Candidatus Lernaellaia; order Candidatus Lernaellales; family Candidatus Alcyoniellaceae; genus Candidatus Alcyoniella; species Candidatus Alcyoniella australis. The sequence continues at coordinate 715 of JAVCCG010000044.1, read as the reverse complement.
GCGCCGCAGAGGGGGATGAATGATAGTTGCCCAGCGCAAGAGCCTGGAACGAATCGAGCAGATGCTTGAGGGTTGCGAGCAAATTCTGGTCGTGGGCTGCGGCACCTGCGTGGCGGTCTGCATGGCCGGCGGCGAGAAAGAGGTGCAATTGCTGGCCGAGCAGCTGCGCATGCGCGGCAAGCTCGGCGGCCTGCGGCGCACCATCGACGAGATCACCCTCACCCGTCAGTGCGACCACGAATATCTGGATCAGCTCGCGCCCCACGTGCACAATTACGACGCGCTGCTCTCCATGGCCTGCGGCGCGGGAGTGCAGCTGTTGGCCGAACATTTCGAAGGACGGCTGGTGCTGCCGGCTCTGGACACGCGCTTTATCGGCGCGTCCGATGCCGAGGGGCAATGGTCCCAGCGCTGCTCGGCCTGTTGCGAGTGCATCCTGGATCTGACCGGCGGCATCTGCCCGCACACCCTGTGCCCCAAGGGTCAGCTCAACGGACCGTGCGGCGGCGCGGACCACGGCCGCTGCGAGGTCGATCCGGAAAACGAATGCGCCTGGGCGCTGATCTACCGCCGTCTTGAACTGCTGGGCCGCCTCGACCAAATCCGCACGATCCAGCCTCCCAAAGACCACAGCGCAACCACCCGGCCCGGCCGCCAACGTCATCCGGCGTTCGACGCCGACGGCTCGGAGGACTGAGGCAATGCCGCGCTCGTT
>JAVCCG010000043.1 GCA_030765605.1 Candidatus Alcyoniella australis | reverse complement strand
TCAGCCAGGTCGCAGCGCTGCTGCGGCACGGGGCCGACGCGATCTACTTCGGCGTGCAACCCCCGACTTCCGTTGGGCAGCGCTTCTCCCTGTTGCCGACCTCGGTCGAGTTCGACCTCGACTCGGCGCGGCAGGCAATGGCGATGATCAACGACACGGGCCGCCGCTGTTACGTCACGCTCAACTCGATCTATCACGACGAACAGCTCCCCGTGCTGCTCGATCTGGCGGGCGAGCTGGTGCGCGGCGGGGTGGGCGCGCTCATTGTCAGCGACGCGGGGCTTGCCGCGCTGTTGCAGCGCGACCTGCCGCAGGCCGAGCTGCACGTCTCGATCCTGGGGCGCACCCTCAACCACCAGACCGCCGAATTCTGGAAAGGGCTGGGCGCGAGCCGGATCATCCTCGAGCGGATTCTGAGCCTGGATGAGGCGCTGGAGATCAAACGCCGCGCCGCAATCGAGATCGAGCTGTTCGTCTACGGCGGGTTCTGTTTCAACTACCATGGGCAGTGCCGACTCTCCAGCTACCTCTACGGCGAGATGTGCCTGGCGCCGTGCCGCGACGCGCTGCTGATCGAGCGCATGCCCGGCGCGGGACGCACGCCGATGCGCAGCCGCTGTCTCAACGCCTACCCGCTGTTGCAGCGGATGTTCGAGGGCGGCGTGGACTGCATCAAGGTCGAGGGCCGACAGAAGAGCGTGCGTTACTCGATTGAGGTGCTCAAAGTGCTGCGCCGGGCCGTCGACGCCCTGGCCGCCGGAGACCCTCTGCCGCCGCAGCCGCAACACAACCCGTTGTTCATTGCGGCCCCGCGCAGTACGCCGGGGTTCTACGCGGGATCGACCGATCTTGAGCAGACCCTGGAGCTCGAGGGCGATCCGTGGGACTTCGCCCTGGGGCTGGCACCGTACCTCTCGCCCAAGGGAATTTCGTTTGCCGTGGACCGCACCCGCAAAGTCGCCCGGGCCTTTAAAAATGCGCGTCGCCTTCCAACAGATTGACCTCGGGCCCGCCATGCGGGACGCCGACCGGGTCTACCTGGGCGAGCGCTTCTGCGCGCTGCGCTATCGCAACCGGCTGGCCGAGTTCGTCGCCGCGGCGCAACACAGCGCAGCGCCGTGCTGGCTGTGCACCCCGAGCCTGGTGCGCCAATCCGAGCTCGAGCGCATCGCCGAGCTGACCCTCGACGCGGCACAGGCCTTTGCGGGTGTGCTGGTGGGCGACTTGGGCTTGGGACGGCTGCTGGCGGGCCGGGTGCGGCTGGGTTACGGCGGATACATCGGCAACCTGCCCACAGGCCAAACCATCGTCGAGCGCATCGGCGCGGAGCTGTTGCGTGTGTTCCCGCCGACGATCCGCACTGTGGAGACCTTGGCCGCGCAACTGCCGGTGGAGGTCGTGGTGCACGGACGGCTGCCGCTGGCCACAACGCCGCGCTGCCTGACGCGATTGCACCTGGGCTGCGAGCAATGCGAGCAGCGGCTCGAGGTCGAGGGCTATCCGGCCGCCATCGAGCTGCGCGGCAACACACTCTACTCCTCGCGGCCGGTGCAGGCTTACGGCATAATCGAGCGGCTGAAAAACGCGGGAGTGCAGTGGGCCGTGATCGAGGGGCTGGGGGTCGACCAAGAGCAGTATCAAGGGCTGGCCGAGGTCTACGACGGGCAACGGCCCGCGCCCTCGCGCCTGACCAGCGGCCTGTTCTTCCGCTCGCAAGCCTCGGGGATCGACAGCCCGGCCTGGGTCGAGCTGCTCGACCCGGCGGCGCAGGATGCGCGGCCGTGAAGATCCTGCTGGTCAATCCGCTGTGCGATTTGCGGCTGATCTGCGGCGGATACCGCCACTTCCACACGCCGATCCCGCCCTACGGCATTGCGAGCCTCGCCGCGAGCCTGATCCAGGCCGGTCACGAGGTGCAAATCGTCGATCACTTCGCCGATCGCCCGAGTTTCGACCAGCAGGTGCGCAGCCTGATCGAGTCCGAGGCCGACCTGATCGGCATCTCGCTGCTGACCACTGCCGTGGGCGCGGTACAGCGACTGATCGCCGCGGCGCGGCAACGCGCGGATCGTCCCCTGCGCTTTGTGCTGGGCAACCTGCACGCCACGCTGTTCCACGAGCAGTTGGTGCATAGCGGCGTGGCCGAGTACGTGATTCGCGGCGAGGGCGAGGGGCCGCTGTGCGAGCTGGCCGACCGTCTGGCCGCAGGCGAGGCGTTGGAGGACGTGGCCGGGCTGACCTACGCCGGTCCCGATGGGCCGCGGGTCAATCCCGTTGTGCAACAGGCCACGGATCTCGACCTGCTGCCGTTTCCCGCCTGGAACCTGCTCGACCTCAATAATTACCGCTCGGCTCCGCTGCTGGGGTTTGACGACATCGCGATCCCGGCCCTGGCCTCGCGCGGCTGTCCGTTCCACTGCTCGTTCTGCGCCCAGCGCGAGATGGGAGCCGAGTTCCGCGCGCTCTCGCCGCAACGGGTCGCCGATTACTTCCAGTGGGTGCACGACGAGTTCGGCCTGCGCACCCTGGGATTCATCGACGCCTGCTTTCCGCCGCGACGCGACTTCGGCAACCTGTTCGCCGACGAGCTGCGGCAGCGCGGGCTGATCGGCAAGCTGCGTTTCGCCACGGAGCTGCGCGTGGATCAGGCCGACATCGAGGTGTTGCAGCCGTTGGCCGAGGCCGGGCTGACCACGGTGATGCTCGGGTTCGAGTCCGGCGACCAGCAGGTGCTCGACAGCGTGCACAAGGGCCAGACCATCGAGCAGTCGCGCCGGGCCATGGCCGCCTGCAAACAGTTGGGCCTGCACACGGTGGGCTTTTTCATTATCGGCCTGCCCGGCGAGACCGAGGCCACGATCCGCAGCACTGCGCGCTTCGCCGTTGAGCTTGACTGCGACATCGCCAAGTTCAACCTGGCGGTCCCCTATCCGGGCACCGAACTGCTGCAAAGCCTGGGAGAGCGGGGCACGATGTCGTCCGATCGCTTCGAGCGTTTCTCGAGCTGGTACGACGACCCCGACGACCAGGGGTTGATTTTCGTGCCCCAGGGGCTCAGCGCCCGGCGGCTGAAGTTCTTTCAGCACTGGGCGATGTGGCGTTTCTACGTGCGGCCGCGAATGATCCTGCGCCACTTACGCCTGGGGATCATCACCCCGAAGAACATGGCGATCGGCTTCTACGTGCTGCTCGAAGGGCTGATCAGCGGACTGCGTGGCCGCTTGCGCAGGAAAATTTAACTCAGCGCAGCACGAGATCCAGCGTGAACTCCCCGGCATGCACCTCCGGGCCCAGATCCAGACACTGCACGTCCGAGAACAGCAGCGCGCGCACCCGCATGTCGGGCTCGCCGTTGTTGGGCGTCAACAGCACCGCGCCGTTTTGATAGACGCTGTCAATGCGGTACTGCTCGCTGATCAGCTCCAGTAGCGGCGCGAGGTATTGCTTGGGCAACACGCGATTGGTGTTGCACACCTGGTAGAACGTATAGACGATCGCCTGTGGCGGATGCGCGTCATAGTCGTTGAGAAATTCGTCGAGTACGAACGGCGGAGTGGTCCAAGGCAGCAGGAAGGTGTGTCGCCCCGGGGGCATACGCTCACTTTGGTAGTAGTAGTACGAATCATAGGGAATGGCGGCGATCGTATCGTGCGGCTGGGTTAGCTCGCGTACGCGCTTGACGACCTGTCCGCGCAAGTCCTCGCCTCGCGGCACAAGCTCGTTGAGCAAAGCGTCTCGCGGAACGAGCCAAACGGCAATGCAGACGCAGGCAACCATTCCCGCCACGAGCGTCAAGCGCCTGCGGTTCGAGGCTGGAGGAAAGATCGCCAAACAAAAACCCAGCGAGGCAAAAGTGAGAAACGGCAGGTGGTGGTATGGAAAAAGCGCCGGTAGGGCCATGAGAACCGCGGCCGCCAAAAAAGTCAGCAGCAAGCTGCGATCAAGACCGGGCAGCGTTCGGCCGCGTAAAAGCAGCAGGCTAGAAAGGACCATCCACCACAGTGGCAGCGACAGCCAGAAATGCCAGTCCGTGGCCAGCGAGACGTAATAGGCCGTTCCATAGTGCAGCAGCGGAAACAGGTAGCCATCGAGAAACGTCCCCAACGTACCCCGGGCGAGGCTGGTGCCCAGAACCAGCAACCACGGCAGGCATAATCCCAACCCGATTCCGAGAAGCTGTTGCGACGCCCCGCGCTCCCTGCTGCGCAATGCTCGCACCGTCAACAGCGCGACAAGCGCAATCGTCGCGATCCACGCTGTCTGCTTGGTGAGCGTGGCAATGAACAGCGCCAGCCCGGCCCAGACCGCGGCGGTTCGCATACGGCTCGAGGATTGTAAGAGGACAAACGCCGCGAGCATCATCGGCGTGATGATCGACTCGGACTGCCAGGCGGTTCCCTGGATCAATGGATGGTAAAGCGCGTAGATCAGCGCGCTGAGCAATCCGATATTTGGTCTTCCCAGGCGCACTCCGGCGGCAAACAGCAACACGATGTTAAGCAGCACCGCGCAGGTGGCCGCATAAAGCAGCACGGCGATGCGATCGCCGAACAGGGCCATTGCCCCGGATGTAATCCAGTAAATGCCGGGGCCGGTCTCGTCAAACGCGTCGGAATAGATTTCCCCGCCGCGCAGCAAAATGCGCGAGACAGTGGCGTGATCCCAGGTGTCGAGGTAGGGCGGGGCGCGATGCAGCGCGACGTGCGCTCCCAGCGTCACCAGCAGCAGCGCGGCAACCAACGCCAGGTGCAGCGCCCGGACCGCCTGAGGAGCCGATTCCGCGCGGCTCACCGGAGCTCCGGATGTTCGAGCCGCCAGATCGCGCTGTTGCGGCCGTCGCTGAGCAGCAACCCGCCGTCATGGTCCAAGGCCAGGCCCAGGGCATAGCCGAATCCGTCGGCGATCATCCGTTCGCTGCCCGGTTCGTAGGGCGCGGACACGGCGAACAACTGTTCGTCCGTGGCCACGTACAGCGTGCCCTCGGGGCCCGCCACGAAGTCGTTGACCAGCCGCGACTGGCGCTCGGGGCCCGGTCGGCCCACGCCGCTGAACACCGAATGCTCGCTCCAGCGGCCCTCGGCGTCGCGCTGCAGGCGCAACACCGTATCGCAGCGCGGCACCCCGGCCAAGCGCGGCGTGTCGCCGAGGCTGACGCTGACCAGCAGCGAGCCGTCGGGCTCGACGAGCAGCCCCGTTGGGAAACGCAGCGAGGGGGCCTGACCGCGGTCGACCAGCACTTGGGCCTCGCCCGTGGGAGTCAGACTGAGGATTCGCCCGTTCTCTTTCGTGTCGGCCACCAGCGTCTCGCCCTCGAGTCCGACGGCCGCGGAGCACGGTCGCGCGGGCTCGTGATCCGGGGGCTCCAGCGCCAGGCGCTGCGGCCGGTAGGTCCCCGGATCGAGACGGTACAGGCCGTGCTGCGACTCGAATCCCGGAGCGCAGACCGTGAACAGCAGTCTGCCGCTGCCATCGATCGCCATCCGCGAGCCGATGTGGTTGTACAGCGGCTCCCGGGCCAGCTCGCGCGGCGCATTCCGCGGATCGGATAGAGCCATGATCCGTCCGCTCTCGCCGTCGACCACGTAGAGCATCCGTTGGCCCAGTCCGGAGCGTCGCGCGGCGAGCATCTGCGGCACGGCGATCCCGTTGCCCACGATCAAGCGGTAGTCGGCGTTGGCGTCGATCCGCTCCAGGGGCGCGCGGTACAGATCGCCCGAGAGCCGACTGACTCCGAGCAGCGCGTCGCCGTCAAGACAGATCCCCTGGATCCCCGGGCCGGGAGTGCGATAGATGCGCTCGACCCGCAGGCCGTCGCGCTGGGGAACCAGGCGCAACAGCCAGCCGCGCTCCTGCCAGTCGCCGGTGGAGGCGTAGAGCTCGCCTCGCAGCCCCATTGCCAGGCCGTTGTGCGACAGCGGTTCGGGCAGCTCGCACAGCGCCGGACCCAGCTCGCCGGTTTGCGGGTCACAGCGATACAGCTCGCGGTCCAGGCCGCAAATAGCCGCATCGCCTCCGTCGTCGACCAAAGCTTTGAGCGTCCCGTCGTATTGCGCCAGCCGTTTCAACGTGCGGTCTTCGCGGCCCAGACGCCACAGCTCGGATCGGCTGCCCGGACGGTTGACGCCGACCAGCAGCGTACCGTCGGAAAGCACGGCCAGGGTGCTCTCCATGGTCGTGGTCAGCTCGTCAAAGGCCAGGGTCTCGACGGTCAGGTTCCCCGCCTCGGAACGCCGCAGCCGGTAGATCTCGCCCAGGACAAAATTGTAGGCCCACAGTCCGCCGCCCGGATCGGCCTCCAGCGAGTAGGCGCGCAGCCGCTCGACCTGCGGCGTCGACGGATCGTCCACTGCGTTGCTCGCACGCGCGCCGCGATCCCCGAACTTGATGCGGCTGATCGTGTCCCAGGCCTCGGCCGCGTAGAGTGCGCCGTCGGAATCGATTGCCACGTCCGTGGCCGCTGCCAGCTCGCCGGGAGGCAGCCAGGGCTCGATCAGCCAGCCTTCCGATTGCGCCCGCGGCCGCGTCGCGTACGGGATCTGCGGCCGGTGTTCGAAAACCTCGACCACGTTGTTCCCCGGCAGGTCGAAGGCAACGTAGTCGCGCTGCAACAGGCTCTCCAGCTCATCGAAAAGCGCGGCGCGCGGCTGGCAAAGGGCCAGCGGGTCGCCCCAGGCGTTGCGCGGCCAGTCGGCGGGTTTGGCGGTCGGGGCGTCGTACTCCTGCGGGCAGTCGTAGGCCAGCCGCACGATGAAGCGCGGCGGATCGGCGGCGAGCTGGGCGAGCAGCTGTTCGCGGTTGGATTGCAGCTCGGGCGATATCGCGCTTTGCCAGTGACCGTAGTTGGGGTGCGCGATCTCCTCGCCGGAGACCACGTCGAAGTTCTCCTGGAAGCGGGTCGGCGACAGGGCGCCGGAGAACAGGTAGAGCTCGGGCAGGTAGTCGTAGCACCAGATCGTCTCGCCGGAGCGCAGGTGCGCGCTCAGTCGTCGGCCGACCTTGCGCAACGTCGGCTGCCACTCCAAGTGGCCGAGCATCTCGTTGACCTGCTGCGGCTCGAGCTGCGCCGCGTGGTTGAGCTCGAAGATCCGTCGGGTCAACGGCTTGCCGTCTGACCACACGCCGTTTAACGACAGCGCGGCCAGCCGCGTCTCGGGCCGGTTGTCCAGACCCAACCCCAGGCAAGCCAATGCCAGCAGCACCGCTCCGAGCCGACGCGGAGCGGCCCGCAGCAGCAATCCGAGGGTCAGCGCGCCGAGCAGGCACAGGTAGGGCGGCAGCAGCACGAAGTAGTGGCTGGTGAAGCGGCCGCCGGCCAACGTGGCGCCCAACGCCGCAACGCAGTAGATCCAGACGCCGATCCGGGCCCGCCCCACGGCCCGCCAGGCCGGCCAAAACAGCGAGGTCGCCAGGCCCACGGCCGCCAGGCAGACCAGCCAGAAATTCGAGGAGAGGAACCGCCCGAGCTGCGCCAGGGCGAACTCCCCGCGGCTGGCGCTGCCGATGGCGAAGTAGTTGGAGAGCCGGCCCGGCGCCAACTGTTCGAACATCGCGCCCAGACAACCCAGGTCGGCCATGGCGATCACGAACGGCAGCGATCCGGCTGCCAGCCCGACCAGCACCAGCCCCAGGGCGGCCGGACGCGTGCGGGATCTATCGCGCCTGATCAACGCCAGCAGCAGCGCCGCAACTACGAACAGCAGCGCTACCTGCTTCATCCATAGCGCCACAGCAACGCAGGCCCCGGCCCCGAGCAGGTGCCAGACCCCGACCCGCCGGTTTAGCAGCAGCATCAGGCTCAGCAGCGAGGGCAATATCGCCCAGCTCTCGAAATTGGGGCAGATCGAGCCTGACATCAGCTCGGCCTGGTACAGCGCGTAGGCTCCGCCTGCCAGCAGCCCGCTGCGACGGTCCAGCGCCTGCTCGGCGATGCGGTAAAGCGCCAGACAGGCCCCCACGGCGCACAGTAGGGCGAAGATGTAGATCGGCAGCAGCCGCGGCCCGAACAGCTTGAAACCCAGTGCGAAGATCAACACGCTGCCCGGCGGCTTGGTGACCGTGGCCTCGCTGTAGGGGCAACGTCCCTGGCCGACCAGTCGCGCGGCGTAGGCCGGTGTGCCCAGGTCCGGGTTACAGAACGATTCGCTGAGCACCGGCAGGCGATAGAACAGCACCGTCGCTGTTAGAATCAATAACAGCAACAACCACAGAAGACGTTTGTCCGGCCGGGGTGTTTGTGCTGGAACCATCGTGATTTATTATACTTTTGCCCTGTAAAGGTTGACAGCTAATCGATTAAAGATCAAGAATTTCAGGACTAGCCTTGATTATGAATTACCACCGACCATCCCAGAGCAGCTTCATCGCCGCCACGGCGGTCGGCTGGTCGCTGTTCGCGCTCTACCTGATCTGCGGCGGACTGGGCGCGAATTGGGACATCGACGAGTCGTTCCGCGGCCAGGTGGTGTTCAACCTCGCCTCGGGTCAGCTGCTGCACCAGGATTTCATCTGCTACTACATCGAGCCGGTGTTTCAGCTGCTGAGCAGGCCGATCGTTTGGTTCGACCCGCAACTGCTGCCCTACGCCCAACGCGGATTGGGCATGCTGTGCATGCTGTTTGCGGCCCTGTCCGTACTCTGGACGATCAGACGCCTGGGAGGAGAGCGGCCGGGATTGGCGGTGGCCGTGGCGCCGCTGTCGCTGATGTTTATCGCCGAGGTGGCCGACCGGCTCTACCAGTATCGGCCCAACGCGCTGTCGTACGCCCTGCTGCTGCTGGCGCTGGCCGCGCTGTTTCTCAAGCCCCGGCGGCGCGTGCTCGGCGGCGTGATGCTCGGCCTGGCTCTGGCCAATCAGCTCGAGCTGGCGGTGGCAGGGGGCGCGGTCTGTCTGGCGTGGCTGCTCGTCGCGCGCAGGGCCGACAAGCTGACGGTCCCGGCGATCGCCGGCCTGAGCGCACTGGCGGCCTGGAGCCTGGCCTACGGCCCCACGCGGCTGTTCGACGTGGCGCACAACGCCTGGATCATGGGGCGCATCGTGCCGCTGCAATACGGGCCCAAGCTGCCGATGCCGATCGAACCCCACGCCTGGTTTGCAGTGGTCCTGGTCCTATGGTTCGCACTGCTGGCAGCCGGATTTATTCGACTCTATCGCTCCAAGCACCGCGGGTTCGCCCTGGCCTGCTCGCTGGTGATCGCGCTGCACATCAGCTACTTCCTCATTGGATTGAACCGGCTGTTCTGGCAGCACTTCACCCTCGAGCTGCTGGTGGGCGCGCCGCTGGTCAGCGTGGGCCTGGCCACGGCGATCCAGAGCATCGTCAGGCGTCTGCCCGACTCACGGCGGAACCTTCGGACGCTGGCCGCCTGCGGGCTGATCGTCGTGGTCTGGCTCGGGACCTACGGCCTGCGTACGTCCCTGCGCACGGAGCACCCCCTGGACGTCCAAGGCGCGCTGAACACGCGCCTGATGCCTGGCGAGGATTGCGTGCACAGCGCGATAAACGACTTCTACCGACCCTACACCCTGGCCCAGACCGCGGACTTTTTCGCCGCGCTCTCATACTCGTGCCCTGCGCCGCAAACACACTACGGCGAGGAACTCTACGCCCCGCATCTGCCGCACCTGCCACAGGGGATCGTCGGCCTGTATCAGCATACTTTGCACACGCGCGAGGCGTTGCAGCGCGATCCGGCCAAACGGGTCCTGGCCGCGCTGCTCATGGAAACCCTCGGCCGCGAGGTCTTCGAGACCTGCCCGGCCCAACAACTGATCGTTGCCGCGCCCTGCGCCATGCTCGACGATCCGACCCTGTTCCGCATTGCCCGGTCCGATCAGGATTTCCGCGACTGGTTGGCGGGCAACTACCGCAAAGTCGCGATCAGCAGCAAGCAAGGCCAGGTGGTGGTGTTCCTGCGCAATGACCGGCCTCTGGCTCCAGGCATGCGCGAGGTGCAGCCCTTGGAGCGGATCGGTTTGACTACAAATATTTCCGCAGATTGAGCAGCGAGCGCAGGTTCAGATCGTAGAGCATGTTCAACTCAAGGGTCGGCGGGCAGATGCAGTCGCTGCAGCGCACCGCGGGCAGGTCCTCGAAGGCCCGGCGGAATCCGAGCTGCAACGCATCGCGCATCAGCGGCTCGCGGCGCATCATCGAACACGGATAGAGCCGTCCCAGGGGATCGACCCGCGTGTAGAGCTTGCCCGCCACGCAGGGCAGCGCGCCGGGATCGGGCCGTTGCAGGTAGTAATCGAGATTGGCCCGCGAGTTGACGATCAGCCGGTTGCGCGCCTTGAGCAGCAGCAGTCGGCGCACCGCGGCCTCGAGCTGCGGCTGCTCGGGCTCCAGACCGTCGAGCCCCTTGCCGTAGGCCAGGCCGGGGACCACCGGCTGGAATTTGATCGGCGTGCGTTGCGCTGCGGCGAATGCCAGCAGCTCGTCGAGCATCCCGACGTTGCGCGCGTTGAGCGTGGCGTTGAGCACCACGCGCGTGCCCGCATCGCGCGCCGCCTCAAGCGCGGCAAGCATCTGCGCGTGCGCGCCTTGGCCGCGAAGTTGGTCGTGCACCTCGCGCGGCCCGTCGTAGCTTAGACGGATCGCATCGACGTGCCGCACCTGGTCGATGCGCGAATCAATGCGAAACCCGTTGGTGTTCAGCGCACAGGCCATGCCGCGCTGTAGCACGCGGCCGATCAGCTCGCCGATGTCGTCGCGCAGCATCGGCTCCCCGCCCGAGAGATGCAGCCTGACGCATCCGGCGTCGGCCATCGCGTCGATCAGCTCCAACGCCCGGGCCGTATCCAGCTCGCCGGGGTCGAGCCGTTCGAACCCGCAATACAGGCAACGCAGGTTGCAGCGATGGGTCACATCCCAACCCACGGCCAGGGGAATTCTGCGGCCCCAAAGCTTGGCCGAGGCAAATCCGGCTGCCGCTTTTACCAGCTGTCTTGGTCTCAAATTACACTCCGTCAGCGCCCAAAATAGCATGCTGGGTCACCGCATCCCAGGAGACGCCGCCGCTTGCCACACTCATCGGGGCGCAGTACAAAAGGCTATGACGATCCGGGACGCATCGCCTCGATGAACGGACCTCGCAACATCGGAGGCCGCCTGCGGCTGATGAGCGATTTCCTGCTGCGCAAGCCCGCCCCGCGCAGCGGCCCGTCGGTGGTCACGGTCGAGACCACCACCCGCTGCAACCTTCGCTGTCGCGGCTGCTTCCGCCGCTACGACGCCATCGGCGAGCGCGTGCTGCCGATGGAGCCGTTTCGCTCGCTGGTCGAGCAGGGCCAGGGCCGAATCAACCTGATCAACCTTTTCGGCATGGGCGAGCCGCTGCTCGATCCGCTGCTGTCCGAGCGCATCGCTCTTTGCAGCGATGTGGGAATCAGAACCCACGTTTCGACCAACGCCACACTGCTGGACGAACGCGCCTGCCGCGAGCTGATCGACGCCGGACTGAGCGCGATCACCTTTTCGGTGGACTCGCTGCAGCCCGAGGTCTACGAGCAAGCGCGCCCCGGCGCGCGCTACGCCGAGACCGTGCGCAACATCATTCGCTTTATACAGATCGCCCAGGGCGATCGCAGGCGGCCGCTGGCCTTTGTCAAAATGGTCGCCGACAGTCGCAACCTGGCCGAGGCCGGCTCGTTGCGCAGCTACTGGCGCGAGCGCGGAATCGACGACGTGCGGATCGTCAGCGACGAGTTCGGCAGCCTGGCCGACCGCGCGGCGATCCGCGAAAACGAGCACGCATCGAGCGGACCATGCCCGTTTCTGTGGCAGGGACCGGCCCTGGTCCGCGCGGACGGCGGGCTCTACCCGTGCTGCGCGGCCGGACTTGGCGGCAAGCCGTTGGCCAACTTGTTTCAAACCACGCTGCACGAGTTCTGGACCGGACCGATTATGACCCGCGTACGCCGCGGGCACCTCGAGCGTGGCCGCTACCCGGGATTGGACTGCTACTCGTGCCGCTCGGCCAAACCGCTGCCGCTGCTGGCCTACCCCAGCTTCCTCGCCGACGCGATCAGCGCCCGGCGCTGGGGCATGCGCCTGGAACACTGGGCGCGTAAACTGCAGATGGAGGTCACGTTCCATGCGATCAACTGATAGCGAACGCAGCCCGTTGTTCGGCAAAGAGCTGATTAAGGTTCTGCTGGTCAGGCCGCCGTCCTACCTGTGGCCGATCATCAACGAGTCGGACAATTTCCTGCTGCCCCTGGGCTTCCCCTGTTTGGCCGCCTGGCTGCGCGAAAAGATGACCGGAGTGCAGGTCGAAATCCTCGACTGCCCGCCGCTGAAGATCGGCTGGAAAAAACTCGAACGCATCGTGCGCGAAAAACGACCCGACGTGATCGGCGTGGGCGACATGATCTGCTACATGAAGGAGGGCATGCGCCTGGTGCGCTTGGCCAAGCAGATCGACCCGCAGATCGTCACTGTGGGCGGCGGGCACTTCCACTCCGCGATGCCCGATTACTCGCTGTCGAACTACCCGGAGCTCGACTTTGTCATCCGCTGGGAGGGCGAGGAGGCGTTGCGCCAACTGCTGTGCGCGCTGCGCGACGGCGGTGATCTGCGGCAGGTGGGCAACTTGGCGTACTTCGACGGCCAACAGGTGGTCAAGACCGAGCCGCTGCCGCTGATCCAGCCGCTGGACAGCCTGCCGATCCCGGCCTACGACCTCACGCCGATCGACAAGTACGCGCCGTTCGGCATGCTCTGGCCGCGGGCGATCACGATCCAGGCCCAGCGCGGCTGCCCCTACAAGTGCAACTTCTGCTCGTGGTCATACCTCGAGGGCGAGCACCATCTGGTCAACGGCCAGGAGCAGCTCACCCCGCGCATTCGCGCCAAGTCCGGCGAGCGGGTGCTCCAAGAAATCGACCTGCTCTACAACCAATACAAGATCCGCTACCTGTTCTGGGTCGACGCCACCTGGAATTACGATTCAACGCTGATGGAGCAGATCTGCGGCGGGATACTCGAGCGCGGATACAAGCTGGGCTGGTGGGCGTTCTGCCGTCCGGACATCCTGCTGCAACAGCACGAGAGCGGAGTGCTGCGCACGATGGTCGACTCCGGGCTCTCGCACGTGCTGCTCGGAGCCGAGCGCGAGACCGAGGAGGACCTGAGACTGGTGGGCAAGACCGACGCGCGGCGCGACTCGATCCTCGAGGTCTGCCATCTGCTCGAACGCGAGTACCCCACGGTCTTCCGTCAGGCCACCTGGATGACCGGCATCCCCACCGAGACCGAGCAGAGCCTGCGTTCGTTGGGCAAGTACGTGCGGCGCACGCATTTGGACTTCGCCGCGTTCCACCCGCTGATGCCCTACCCGGGCACCGAGTTGTGGGAGCAGTACAAAGATTCGCCGTTGCTCGAGGAAAAGGACTTCTCCAAGTTCGACATGTTCTACCCGGTGATGGCCTCGCAATACATCAGCCGCAAACAGATCGCCAAGGGCACCGAGCAAATCACCCTCGAGTTCGTGACCAAGCAGCCGTTGCGCTATCTGCGCGGGATGTTCAGCCGGATCAAGATCCGCCGCCGTTTGCACTGGTGGTTTGCGCTGAGCATCACCCGCGTACTGCTGCTCGACCTTTGGCACGCGATCCTCGGCCGCAAGACCTTCTCGGGCTTCGCCGCAGTGAGCAGCCTGTGGAAACCCAGCTGGTACGAGAAGTAGGCAGCTTAGAGCTGCCCTTTTCCGCAGACCGGTCGTTGGAGTATTCTGCTTCGTACCATGCGTTCATGCGTTAAACACAGGCTGATCGTGGCCGCGCCGGTCGTGTTGCTCGTCGCGCTGACAGCGTTGTGCGTCGGGCTGCTTCAGCTCTTTGGGTCCGGCTGCGCGGTTGACGAGAAGTGCTTTGACAACGGCGACTGCGAAGAGCCCAAGGTCTGCGACGCTCAGGGTCAATGCGTCTACGAGTGCGACAACGACAAGGACTGCGGAATCGGCTTCCTCTGCCGCGGCCACCTTTGCGAGCCCGCGGCCGGGGACGAGCCGCTGGATTGCCCCCAAGGCTCGGCCTCGGTGCTCGACTCTTATTGCATTGATATCTACGAGGCGTCGCGGCCCGACGCCACGGCTGAGGACTTCGGCGTTGACGAATCGTACGCGACCTCGCGCGTCGGAGTGCTGCCCTGGAAAGAGCTGAACAACGAGTCGGCCCAGCAGGCCTGCGTTGCCGCGGGCAAACAACTGTGTACGCCCCAGCAGTGGCAATTCGCCTGCCGCGGGCCGTACGACACGGACTATGCCTACGGCGACGATTACGACCCCTACTCCTGCAACGGCATCGACGCCTTTGGCGATAATAAGCAGCACCTGACGCCCAGCGGATCGTTCCCCGAGTGCACCAATGGCTTCGGCGTCTACGACCTCAACGGCAATCTTTGGGAGCAGGTCGCGGCGGGCAACGTGACCAAGGTGCGCGGCGGCGCCTACAACTGCCGCGACTCGGCCAAGCTGCACCAATGCGACTACGTGCCCGAGACCTGGGCCCCGCTGGCCGTCGGCTTCCGCTGTTGCTGGATCCCGGAGTAGCCGCCGGATGAACGCGCGCGGTCTGTGCCTGATCGTCCTAATGGCCGCGCTGTTGGTGTGCTGCGCCGCGGCCGCTGCCGACGATTGCCAAGGCGACGTGTTCGACTGTGCGACCACACTGCTCGATCAGGGCCAAGCGCGGCAGGCGATCAACCTGCTCAAACCCGCGCTGGCCGTTGACCCCGACGACGGAACGCTGGCGCGGCTGCTGGCCGCGTCCTACCTGGCCGAGGGCAACCGCTTCTGGGCGCTGCGTACTCTCAACGAACACCTGGCCCATACGGGCGATGCCCAAAGCGCGTGCTGGATTGCCTGGCTGCAGATCCAGGACGCCCAACTCGACCAGGCGCGCGACGCACTGGACGCGGCGGCTTTAGCGGACGAGGGACCGCTGCGGGCGCGGACCTTGCTGCTGCGCGCTATGCTCAATCGGCTCGCGGGCGAGGACGAACCGGCTTTGGATAATCTGCGTAGCGCGCGCAAGGCCAAACGGATGTACCAGGAGGACCGCGACCTGCTGGACTATCTGCGCAGCCTGGACCGCGGCTGGATAGTCCCACTGGTGCTGACCCTCGAGGCCGGAGGCGGTTGGGAGTCCAACGCGCTGCAATCATCGGTGGCCGAGGACCAGCAGGACGAGGTCGAATCGGCTTTCGTCGCGTTGCGCCACGACGCGCGGCTGACCTGGCCCTTGCACCGGCTGCTGCGGCCGAGCGCCGAGTACAGCCTGCGGCTCAAGGCCTACACCCAGCCCGATGCCGACGACGCGGGCTATTACGTGTTGAACGGACGCGCGGGACTGATCGTCGGCAACGCGGGCGCGCGCCTGGGCCTGTACTACGCCAACGAGAACACCGTGCTGCGCGGCGCGGACGTCTACGACCCGGGACCGCGCTGGTACATCGAGGCCCATCGCGGCGAGCTCGAGTTCGAGCCCTGGTCGTGGCTGTTGGTTTTCGGCGGCGGCGGCAGGCGTTTTTTCCGCGAGCGGGCGCGCACGCGCTTTGAGTACGACCTGGGCGCGGCAATCCGCGCGGGTCTGCCGGCCGGACTGGCGCTGAGCGCCGTGGCCTCGGGCCGGGTTTTTAATGCGCGGATCGAGGCCTACGACCTGCTGGGCGGCTCGCTGCTGATCGCGCCGAGCTGGACCTATTATCGCGACGGTCTGCTGCGCGTGGCGGTTGCCGGAATCCTCGACGACTACCAAAGCTCCGAGGACTATTTCGAGCCCGACGACGCGCGGCGCGACAGCATGCTACGCGTGGCGCCAGCGCTGTACAGCCCCTCGTACAAGGGGCTGCGCCTGGGTCTGAGCTACCGCTACACCGACCGCCACAGCACGGTTGAGCGCTACTCGTTCGTGAACCACGAGGCGCGGCTGAGCCTCTCGTGGCGCGGTGAGTTCAACCCCTGGCGGCCGCGGCGCGCCAAAGGATTGCGACACGTGCCGCTGGATTACGGGCTGACGAGCGACAGCGGCTATCAGGACGATGTGCGCGAGCTATTGCGCCAAGACGACGCGGCGCGCGGGAGCTCGTCGTGCGTGGAGTAAGCCGCTGAGCCCGGCCGCCATCGTGCGCGACGCGCTGCTGATCGTGCTGATCAGCGCGGCCCTGGCCCTGGGGTTCAACGGGCTACGCGAGCACTCGCTGCCGCTGGTGGCTGATCATGAGTACCAAGTGTTCGTGCCCTGCCCCGAGCCCGTGGGGCAGGCCGAGCCGCTTGATGCCGCCCAGGTCGATGCGCGTCCGGGGCATAATTTGCTGGTGGACGCCAGAACTCCCGAGGACTTTGCCGCGTGGCATCCAGAGGGCGCGCTGAACGTACCTTTCGACTGGCTCGAGCCGGTGCCTGAACAGGACCTGGAGAAGCTGGCCCGCTCGCGCGCACAGCGGATCGTGGTCTTCGGCAACGGCGCAGAGCCCGACTCAGGGCGCGAGCTGGCGCGCGAGCTTTCCGGCGCGGGTCTGAAGAACGTCTACTTCGTGCGCCACGGCGCGCCTGCCCTGCGTGCTGCGGACCAAGGGCGCGACGATGGCTGACTGGCGCGGACACGCCTGGATTGCGCTGCCTTTGCGGCTGCTGCTCGGCGGCGTGTTCCTCGCGGCCTGCTGGTACAAGATCGCGCATCCCGACGAGTTCGCGCTCTCGATTGCTACCTACGGTATCGTGCCGCTGTGGCTAATCAACATCTTCGCCGTGGTGCTGCCTTGGGTCGAACTGGCGACCGGGCTGCTGATCGTGCTCGGTCTGCGCACGCGCGCCGCAGCGCTGCTGGTCAGCGCGATGCTGCTGATGTTCAGCGTTGCACTGGTAATCGCTTTGGCCAAGGGGCTGGACACCGGCTGCGGCTGCTTTGCCTCGGCCCAGGCCGGGGAGACCATCACGCCGCTGACCGTGGTGCGCGACGCGGCGCTGCTGCTCCCGGCGCTGTACGTGCTGGCGTTCGATCGTCGCCCACTGGGATTGGACCGAATTTGGAGTAAGTGAGATGAGACGAGCTTTGTTGATTGCGATCTGCCTGTTGTGCGCGCTTTGCGCCTCGGCCGCGGCAGCGGATTACTGCGCCGAGCTAACCGCCGAGCAGCGCGGCCTAGTCGACCAGATCTTGACCACGCAACACCTCTACGATTGTTGCGATATGACCATTGCCCAATGCCTGGAACAATCGCCGCGTTGCGAGCTGGCCGTGCGCATCGAGCAATTCGTCTGCCGTTTGGCGGCCGAGGACGACGACCAACGGCAGATCGAGGCCGCGCTGAACAAGCGCGCGTTGAGCATGTCGCCCACGCTCAAGCCAGCGCAGTTTGATTTATCGAGCGCGGCGTTGGCCGGTGATCCGCAATCGCCGGTCAAGCTCACCATCTACCTCTGCCTGCGCTGCCCCTACTGCTCGCGCACCCTGCCCTGGCTCTACCGCGAGGTGAGCGTCGGCGGGCTGCACGGCAAGGTCGAGCTGCGGCTGAAAAACTTCCCGCTCAAGGGACATGCCGGATCGGTCGAGGGCGGCCTAGCGGCGATGGCCGCGCTGGAACAGGGAAAGATGTACGAGTACTACCTCTACGCCTACGAGCACTACAGCGAGTTCAGCGTTGAGAAGCTGCCGCAGTGGGCAGCGGCCGTGGGCCTGGACATCGAACGTTTCGCCCGCGACTTCGCCGACCCGGCGCTCCGCGAACGCCTGGCCCAGAGCAAGCGCGAGGGCTACGCCAACAGCGTCAACGCCACGCCCACGCTGTTCATCAACGGTCGGCGTTACCAGGGCTTCCTCGACCGCGAAAGCTTGATCGACGTTCTGCTTGAGGAGTACAACAGAGTCACGGGGAAAATCTATCAATGATCCGCAAGGCGGCGACGATTTTGTTTGCAACGACGCTGCTGCTATTGATTGGAATAATGAACGCACAAGCCAAACCGACAAATGATGATCCGCAGCTGCGGCTGTGGATAGTTTTCGACAACAATGCTCACGACGGACTGAGCGCCTCGTGGGGCTTCTCCTGCCTGGTGCAGGTCGGGTCCCAGCGGATCTTGTTCGACACCGGCGCGGACTGGAGCACGCTACGCTTCAACATGGACCAAATGGGCATCGACCCCACGAGCATCGACGCGGTGGTGATCTCGCATATGCACTCCGATCACCGCGGCGGACTGCTGGGCCTCTCGGGGCAGTGCGAAGGGCTGGAGATCTATCTGCCCCAGCCGCAAAGCGAGGCGCTGGCCGCCACGCTGGAGCAGCGCGGGCACAAACCGCACCGTGTGGCCGAATCGACCGAGGTCCGCCCCGGCATGTTCACCACCGGCGTACTTGAGGGACCGGTGGCGGAGCAGGGTCTGATAGTGCAACTCGACCAGGGATTCGTGCTGATCTGCGGCTGCGCGCATCCGGGCGTGGACAACATGGTCGAGCAGGCGCGCAAGCTGGCGCACGGCAAGCCGCTGCTGGTGCTCGGCGGGTTCCATTTGGGCAAGGCCTCGTCCGACGAGGTCAAACAAATCGCGGTCCGGCTGCGCGAGCTGGGGGTCGAACGGATCAGCCCCTGCCACTGCACCGGTGCGCGGGCAACCAAGCTGTTCGAGCAGCAGTTCGGCGAGGCCTACGCCCCCTGCGCCGTTGGCGCGTATTTCGAACTTTGATCGATATCATATTTTCAGCATCGCTAATGGGCTGATAATCGAACCTGACGCTGCGCATCCGGCGCACGCCAAGAAATATTGATGGAGAGGTTATGGCGATCCTCGAGATCAAAGACCTGGCGCTGAAACTGGGCGGCAAGCCGGTGCTCGACGGGCTGTCGGTCGAGTTTTGGGAGGGGCACGTGCACGCGATTATCGGCCCCAACGGCGCGGGTAAATCGACCCTGGCCAATACGATCATGGGTCTGAGCGGCTATCGCGATTACAGCGGCGAGATGACCTTTGACGGCGAGTCGCTACGCGGGCTGCCCATCGACGAACGCGCGCGGCGCGGGATCACCCTGGGCTGGCAGGAACCGGCGCGCTTCGAGGGGCTGAGCGTACGCAGCTTCATTTTGGCCGCCGCCCGCGACAAGTCCGATGAAATGCTGAACCGCTCGCTCGAGGCCGTGGGGCTCGACCCGGCACTCTACGCCGGGCGCGCCGCGGATAAGACGCTCAGCGGCGGCGAGCGCAAGCGGATCGAGCTGGCCTCGATTTTGGCGATGCGGCCGCGCTTGGTGCTGATGGACGAGCCGGACTCGGGGATCGACGTCGACGCGCTGCAGCGGATCTTCGACGCGTTGCGTACGCTCAAGACCGACGGCGCCACCGTAATCATGATCACCCACTCGCTGGCCGTGCTCGAACAGGCCGAACACGCGTTCCTGATGTGCTGCGGCAAGCTGATCGACCGCGGATCGGTGGACAAGATCGGGCTGTACTTCAAGGACCGCTGTCGGCCGTGCGACCACAAAAACGCGCCGATCAAGGGGGCCGGGCAATGAGCGAGCAGACCATCGAGCGCATCTACCAATCGATCGACTACCAGCGCCACGACGACCTGGCCGAGGATGCGGCCTACGTGGTGGTGCACGGCAATGAGGTGCTCGGCTCGAAAATGGTCCCCGGACTCGAGATCAAAGCCGAACAACTGGACCAGGGCGTTGAGATCTGGATGCGTGTGCACGAGGGGACGCAGATCGAGAAGCCGGTGCACATGTGCTTCGGCCTGATGCCCGAGACCGGCGTGCAGCGGATCGTGATGCACGTCAATATCGAGGACCGCGCGCAGGTCGCGGTGCTGGCGCACTGCACTTTTCCCAACGCCAAGCAGATCGAGCACCTGATGGACGCCGAGATTTCGGTGGGGCGCAATGCGAGCTACTCGTACCTCGAGCGCCACGTGCACGGCGATTCCGGCGGCACGCGGGTGGTGCCCAAGGCCAAGGTCACCTTGCACGAGGGCGCGCGCTTTAAAACCGAGTTCGAACTGGTCAAGGGGCGCGTGGGCGAGCTGGACATCGAGTACGAGACCACCTGCCACGCGCGCTCGGTGATGGAGATGACAGCGCGGATCAAGGGCTTCGGCCACGACCGGATTAGGCTCAACGAGATCGGCCACCTGGTGGGCGAGGACGCGCGCGGCGTGCTCACCTCGCACATCGCGGTGCGCGACAACGCCCGGGCCGAGATCCGCAATACGCTGACCGCCACTGCCGCAGGCTGCCGCGGACACGTGGACTGCAAAGAGATCGTAATGGACCACGCCGTGGCCATGGCCGTGCCGGTGGTCGAAGTCCGTCACCCCAAGGCCCACGTGACCCACGAGGCGGCCATCGGCAGCGTGGACAGCAAACAGCTCGAGACGCTGATGGCGCGCGGCCTGAACGAGGACGACGCCGCCGACCTGATCATCGACGGGCTGCTAAAGCGGCCGTAAAACTCGCGCAGCGCCATGGTCGTAATCCAACGATCCGTGCTGCGGCCAAAATCCGATTATCGACGGCCTGCTTAGCCAAATCGGAATACCGATCGCGTTACGGCGCACGGTACGCGCGTCGTGATGCATGGTTCACCGCATAGCTCATTGATTGGTCAACGGCCGGACGTTGCGTTAAAATTCGCAGGCAACATCAGGGAAGGGACGCAAATGGGCGGCAGCAGAAAACCGAGCGTAATGAGAACCGCGCTGCTCGCGGGTCCGCGGATCACCAGCGAGCCGCTACGGAAAGGCCTGAGCGTCGCCGAGCTGATCCAGACGGCCTTCCAGGCGTATAACTCCGCAAGAATACGCGAAATTTGCGACCTGTTCGAGGCCAAGCTCTCCGACCCGAATGTGGTGATCGGCATGTCGTTCACCGGCGCGCTGACCCCGGCGGGGCTCGGCGGAACCTGCATCGTGCCGCTGATCAGGGCCGGGCTGATCGACTGGATCGTCAGCACCGGCGCCAACCTGTATCACGATCTGCACTTCGCCCTGGGCTACGAACTGCACCGCGGAACGCCGCACGTCAACGACTGCCAGCTGCACCGCGAGGGCGTGGTGCGGATCTACGACGTGCTGATGGACTATCGCGTGCTGATCAACACCGATAACGACACCACCGGATTTCTCAATAATCCCGAACTCGAGACCCGGCTGGGAACCGCCCGACTGCACTACCTGCTGGGCAAATGGGCCAAGGAAAAAATGCTCGAGCGGGAGGTAAAGACCGATTGCTCGATGCTGGTCGCGGCCCACGAGTGCGGCGTGCCGGTCTACACCTCGAGCCCTGGCGACTCGACCATCGGCATGGACATTGCCTCGTGGAACCTGGTCGGCGGCAAGATCCAGATCGACCCGGCGATCGACGTCAACGAGACCACGGGCATTGTCTACGAGGCCAAGAAACACTATTCCAAAAGCGCGGTGGTGATCTGGGGCGGCGGATCGCCCAAGAACTTTATGTTGCAGACCGAGCCGCAGTTGCAGGAGATCCTCGGGTTCAAGCTTAAGGGTCACGACTACTTCATTCAGGTCACCGACGCGCGGCCCGACACCGGCGGGCTCTCCGGCGCAACGCCCCACGAGGCGGTCTCCTGGAGCAAGATCGACCCGGAGATGCTGCCCAACGCCGTGGTCTGCTACGCCGACACCACGATCGTGCTGCCGCTGCTCGTCGCCTATTTGCAGGAGAAGCGAATCAAGCGGCCGCTCAAGCGGCTCTATGATCGGCGCGACGAGCTGATCGCCCAACTGCGCGACGACTTCCGCCAATTCGTCAAGCTCCAAGGGTCTCCCCACGGCGACACCAAGACCGCCAAGTCGTTGCGCCGCAAGCTCGCCAAGACCGAGAAGACGATCAAGGCCAAGTAGGTGCCCTCCCGGCAGACCCTCGAGCGCAACGACTACATCGCCCTGGCCCTGCTGACCGTGGTGGTGACGCTCTTCGTCGGCGGCGTATTTCTGCCCTGGGACGCCCAGCTCAACCCCGAGGCGTTCCGCTCCCACGACTGGCTGCAGATCGCCAGCTACGACCACCTATTCCGCCAAGCGATCCTCGACCAAGGGGCCTTCCCCCTGCGCACCTACTTCCTCGGCGGCGGCTACCCCTTAATCGGCAATCCACAGGACGGCTCACTCTCGCCGCTGGTGCTCAGCTCCCTGGTTCTCGGCGAGCGGCTGGGCATGAAGCTCAACCTGCTGCTGCTGCACCTGCTCGGCGCCTGGGGGACCTACCTGTTCTGCAGATTGCGGCGCGGAGCGCATCCGGCCGGAGCCGCGGCTGCGGGCGCTCTGCTGGTGCTTTCGGGCTGGACCACTGGACGTATGGCTTTCGGTTTCTACGTCAAATTTTTATTCCTGCTCACGCCCTGGGCGTTTCTGTTTATCGAGCTGATCCCGCGTCGCCGCGCGGCGATCATCGGCCTGGGCCTGACCCTGGCGCTGATTCTGACTCAGCTTGGTCTGGGCTTCGAGGTAATTGTGCTCTTCCTCGGGCTGGCCGCGCTGCTGCTGGACCTGTCGCAGTCGATTGTCGATCGCCGGGTGCGACCCTGGCGCACACTGGGACTGGGGCTGGGGTTGGGGCTGGCCGCGCTGTTGATGGCCGGACGGCTGGCGCCGATGATCGAGATCCTGCGGCAGAACTCGCGCACGGTCGAGTCGTACGACCTCTACGCCGAGCTGACCCGCGGCGGCACCCCGCAGTTCTACATGGGGCTGCGCGAGATGGGCCTGGCGCTGTGCGGCTACCGCGATCTGATGAACTGGCCGCTAAGCGTGGGGCCGTTGGGCCTGGGCCTGGCCGCAGCCGGAGTGCTGTTCTCCGGCATCAAACGCAGCGCCAACGAGCTGCTGCTGCTGTTGATCGCGGCCTGGATTTGCCTGGGGCCCTTCGCCCCGATCGACCTGTTCGCCGCGCTGTGGCGCGTGCCGTTTTTCAGCTCGATGCACATGCCGTTCCAGCTGTTTAACTTCTTCCTGCTCTGGCCGGTTGTTGTGCTGGCCTCGGGCGGCGTGCCTTCGCTACGCTCGGCCGGCTGGTCGCGGCAGCTCACCGTGCCCGCGGCAGCCCTGGCCGTGGTCGCGGTGCTCTGGATCGGCTACCTGCATCGGCCGATCTACGACGAGTTCTTCACCAACCCGCTGCCCGATCAGGCCCGCGAACCCGAGTTCTACCAGGTGTCGGGCGATACGCAGATGGGGCGCGGATCGCCGCGCAGCCCGCGCTCGCACCAGTACTTCAACCTGCTGCGCAACGTGGGAACCATCGACTGGGACGGCGACGTATTGCTGCCCGAGCACGCGCAGCCGCGCTACGTGATCGACCTTAACGACAAGATCGCGGCCAACGCGCTCTACCGCGGCGAGGCGTTTGTCGACCCGCCCGCAGCAGGCGTGGTCGATGCTCTTGAACTGCGCTCGAACTCGATCCGGATCAGCGGAATGCTGGCGGGACCGGCGCTGGTGACGATCAATCAAAACCGCGACCGCTGGTGGCGCGTGGATCAGCCCGCGGGCGTAACGTTGACCGACGCGGACCTGCTGACGCTCAAGATCGAGCGGGCCGGAGCGTTCGATGTGCGGCTGATCTACCGGCCGTGGCCTACGTTAATCGGATTGATAATCAGCGGCCTGACCTGGCTGGCGCTGGCAGCTTGGCTGGTCTTTTGGCGCCGAACACGAAGGCAGCTTGGAGCTGCCACAAAACTCGCGAGCGGACCAAACTCGTAGCCCAGCTACCCTCTCCGCGACGCGGAATGGGTGGTGGGTTAATGACCAAAGAAGTACGCGAGCTATGCTGGCACCTCTAAGGTGCCGCGGAATGGGTGGTGGGTTCATAACCAGAGAAGTATGCGAGCTTTGCTCCGGCTCTAAGCCGGGCACCTCGAAGGTGCCCCGGTTAGCCCTCTTCGCAGCGTTTCTTGAACGCCTTGAGCATCGTGGGGAAGTTGGCCTGCATCACGGTGTTGACGATCTTCTTGGGCACCATCAAGCCGAACTCAACGTCCACGAAGTAGGTCGCCTTGGTGCGCTTGCCCTTGTCCAGCGACTCCAGGGCCCAGCCGCCGTCGTTCTTCTTCATGAAGCCCTTGACCAGTTTCCAGTCCAGGCTCTTGCCCGGCGTGCCCCACAGGCGCAGCGTGTAGCTGATCTGCTTGATGATCTTGACGCCGAACTCGACCTCCCACTCGTCCTTGTCCTGGCTGATGATCGACGTACTGGCCACGTCGCTGAGGAAATCGGGGTAAGCCGCGAAGTCGGAAATTACCTCGTAGACCTTCTTCGGCGGTACGTCGATCTCGATCGACATTTCGGCCCGTTGCGCCATTGCTTCCCTCCAAGGATTTTGTTCGGCGAAATATCTAGCTTGGTTGCAATTAAAATCGAGATTAGCCCCGGCCGATGGTACAGGTCAACCGCTGGATACATCGGGCATCGCGATGGTTGTATATTGATGCGATCGGAGGTGGTGATGGAGCGTTGGGGGTTGATGCTGTTGCTGCTGGTCGTAATCGCGGCTTGCTCGTTTGCCGCCTGCGAGGCTGACGACGATGACGACGACGCGGCTGTGGACGACGACGACGACGACCAGGCCGACGAGGGCACGCTGCTGTTGCAGACCGACCAGGCGCGGCTGCTGATCGAGCTCGAGCCGTTGGGCATTGAGCTGCAATCGCCTTCAGGCGAGCGGATTGCGGCCTCGCGCGGGTTCGGCCAGTGGTGTTCGCTTGGCTACAAGCGCCTGGGGGCCGAGCATTTCCCCGACATGCTGCTCGGATTTGAGGTTGACGACAACGGCCGGTCGGCCGCGCTGTACTACCGCACCTCGGAGGGCTCGAACATGGCGCTGCAAATCGAGTTCACCACCGAGAGGACCGTGCACGTCAGCGCGCAGCTCGACGACCTCTCGGGCTGGCTGACCGCCGGGCACGCCATGGCATTGGAGCCCGACGAGGCGATCTACGGCCTGTCCGAGCGCATCTGTTGGGACCCGGTCAACAGCGAGGATCTGCCGCAGGAGATCGGCGGCCTGAACCGCCGCGGCCAGAACTGGCCGATGGTGATTTTGCCGACCTTGGGAATCTACGCGCCGTTCTATCACTCGAGCGCGGGCTACGGGCTGTACGTCAATACGACCTTCCCCGGCGAGTTCGACGTGGGCCGCCGCGACCCGGAGGGCGTGTGGTTCGAATTCTTCAGCGGCGAACGCAATCCGCTGCTGGATTACTACCTGTTCTACGGCCCGACCCACGATCAAATTCTTAACGAGTACACCGCGCTCACCGGCCGACCGTTCCTGCCGCCGAAATGGGCGTTCCTGCACTGGCGCTGGCGCGACGATCACTACATCGGCCAGGCCGAGCTCGACGGCGTGATGGTCAACTACCAACTGGCCGAGGATCTGCTGATGTACGAGCAGCTCGATATCCCGGCGGGCAACTATTGGGTCGACCGGCCCTGGAGCCCGGGCGAGGCGGGCTATTCGCAGTTCGCTTGGGACCTGGTGCGCTTCCCCAACCCGGACTCGATGATGCAATCGCTGTTCGAGCGCGGCTACCACTTCGCGCTGTGGGCCGGACCCTGGGCCGTGGGCGACCAGCCGGGCCAGATGGGCTGGGTCGCGCAGCACAACGGCTACCTGGTCAAGGAGGGCAACCCGCACCTGGACTTCACCAATCCCGAGGCCGTGCAGTGGCTTAGCGACGAGATCGTGCAGTGGGTCACCAGCCAGGGGATCCAGGGCTGGAAGCTCGATCGCGGCGAGGAGGATCAGCCGTCCATGCCCTGGGATTATTATTACGACGGCCGCAGCGGATTCGAGGTGCGCAACGTCTACCCGCTGCTCTACCAAAAGACGTTCCACGACGCGATGCAGCAAGCCTGGGGCGACGATTTCGTCAACATCATCCGCTCGAGCTGGGCCGGATCGCAGCAGTACGGCATTCCCTGGGGCGGCGATACGCGCGCGGTGACCACCGAGGGCGCGAGCACCGATTTGGGCCTGCGCTCGGCGATCATCAGCCTGTTGCAAAGCTCGTTTCTGGGGTTCCCGGTCTGGGGCTCGGACACCGGCGGCTACCACCATTTCATCGACCGCGAGGTCTTTGCGCGC
>JAVCCG010000042.1 GCA_030765605.1 Candidatus Alcyoniella australis | reverse complement strand
TCAGGTGCTTGAGGGGGCTGAAGTCAAAGCGCAGCGCAGCGATCTGATCGGACACCACAGCCACCAACCGGCTGAAGGGCACCAGGTGGGCCATCGCAACGAGCGTCTCCCCGCTGCCGCAGGGGCAGTAGATTGTTTTGTGATTCTGGAAGATCTCGACGGGCAGATGCTCGAAAATCCGCTCGGCCAGGCGATACATCAAAGGCGGCGGCAGGTGCCCGCTGGTGGCGTTAAAAAGCCCTGGATGGGCCTGTAGTATCTCCTCGTAGGTCAACTCCCTACTCGGCTGCAAAGCCCCCCGTGGCCCGACCTCGACCACGTCGAGGCCCTCCTCGCGTAGGGCTCGGGCGGCATTGCCGCAGGTGTAGACCACACAGCGCGTCGCGCCCAGCAGCCGCAGATGCTCGGCGATCACCTGCGCACGGATCGCCTTATTCAACAGCCGAAAGGGGATCAACGTAGTTCTCCGAGATGATGGGGAACGCGCCGCGATCGAGGCCACGGGGCTCCCCTTTGATGAACACAAGCACGGTCTGGTGGACTTGGACCACCTTACGCAAGCGCATGTGTCCGGCAGCGCGCAGTGGCGCCGTAACTAACGGCATCAGCAGCGCCAGATGGTTGAAGTATTTCAGCCCGGCCATTCGGGCCATATCCACCGTGTCGTTTACAAAGCCCTGGATCTCGCCCTTCTTATCCCGGAATTCACCGACCTTCATAGCCAGCAAGCGGCCGGGCTTGAGCTTGTTGGCGCACCTGGCCAGAACCAGGCCGTAGGCCTCGAGGAAGTCCTGATAGGACTGTTTTTCGGAAAGGTCCCCATCGCCTCCTCGATACCGCTCCAGGTTGTAGTAAGGCGGCGAGGAGAAGCAAAAATCGTACTCCATCTCGGGCAATAGCTTATTGAGATGAACGCTGTCGCCGACGATCCAGCGGCAGTCCAAACCAAGGCGGGCGGCGATTGTTAGGTTCTCCTCGACCTGCTTCCGCCTGACTTCAACGCCAACGTACTCGCGGCCCGTCTTGGCAGCCACAATGCCCTTGACGGCCTCGCCGCCGAACGGGTCGAGGATCGCCCCGCCGACCGGGCAAAACCAATGGATCAGGATCTCGGCCAGCACCGGGTCGAAAATCGACAGCCCTCCGTTAGTGTGGACCAGTTTGTTGCCCTTGCGAATTGGGGGAAACAGCGGCACCGGAGCCGTTGGCCGCATTGGCCCGATGTAGCGCAGCCACAGCCGCTTACGTTGTATCCAGAAGGAAGAACGGGCATTGAGAACCGTAAAAGGCGGGACTATGAATCTGTGAGCGAGAGGTGTTACCACTGGAATCCTCCTCAACCCCGGGGCGACCTGCTAACATCCGCACTGCGTGTAAGGGGGCAGCAGGTTTTTCTGTGGTCCACGTTGGCGCGTGGGTCGGGTTGGGAGGCTACAACTCCTGGCCCTGCCCCCACCTTTCCAGCCGGGGCAAGGCCGCATCTGACGCTGTCGGCGGCTACGGGAAGTACTCCACCTCGATCGAGATCCCCGGGGCAAGGGTGTCGTCCACCTGGCCGGCGAGGCCAATGCCAAAACCCTTCCAGCGCAGCCGGGGCCCGGCGAACAGCCCTTTGAGCCGTCCCTCGCCTCCGGCTGTGACGCCGCCGAACACACCCCACTTGAGCGGCCGCTCCTCGGAGCGTGCGGGCTCGCGCAGGGCGAGCAACTCATATTCAGTAACCTCGGATTGAGAGCCCTCGAGGGGCTCGCCGTTGTCGCCGAGCTCGACCAGCTCGAACGCGCCGAAGCGGATCTCCCCGGTCATGTCGGCGATGTAGGAGCCCTGGGCGCGAAAGCGCTGATCGAGCGAGTAATCCAGCGCCTGGTCGTGATAGCGCTCGAGGGTGAGTCGGCCATCGGTCCAGGGCAGCGGCACGGCTTGGGCCGCAGGCGTTGTTTTGGGCGCAGCGGCCCCGGCCCGAGGCCGGGACCGCCGCACCGCCCTGCGGGAGGACCGGACCCGCAAACTTGTTTTTTCGACCGCGACGAGCTGTAGCCCACTGCCCTCAATCTGCTCGATGCCTGAGCCAAAGGCCTTGGCCAGCTCGCGCGCCGAGGCCGGGACCGCGGCCTCGAAGCCCATCTCGACCAGCACGCCGGCAGCCAGGCGCGTGGCGGCTGCTGCGCGCTGCTTGAACTCGGAGACGGTCCACTGGCTCCAGGCCAGGCCGGCGATCAGCGCCAGGCAGGCCAGAATCCAGAAGGGCCGCTCGAAGCGCCTCACCTGCAATGCTCCGACAACAAAAATGGAATTGTTTTATACATACATGGACCATGCGAATGGTTGGAAGGAATTACAAAATTGAAAGGGATGGCGACATGACCAATCAGGAAATACGAGGAAAAATCCTTAGTCTTATGTATTCTGAGTGCCAGGCACTTGGAATGGGAGTCATGGTTCCTATCGAGGAAATGGCCAGAGCCTTGGGACTGGAGCAAAAGGACGTCCTTCGGGAAACCCAGTATCTTGTTCAAAAAGGTCTTCTGAAAAGGATGGCTATCGGCCATGTAACCATTACGATAGATGGCGTCGATGAAGTAGAACAAACGGATACCAATGTTGGTTCGGAATTGCCACTCCAACAGAATCAGGTGTTTAATATCGGCTCTTTGTCCGGTGGCGCCGTTAATGTCGGAGGCTCGCAAACCATCATCCTGAATGCCAACCAGCTCCTTGAGCAGTTCAATAAGGGACTGGAAGAAGTAGAAATGGAAGATGATGAGCGCAAGACAATTCTGGAAAAGTTGAAAGATCTTTCCCAACATCCAGCCTTTATTGCCGTACTCAATAACATCCTGGCTGCGGGGCTTTCTCTGTAGGCTCATCTATCGTCTTCCAGGGCTTGGCTCTCTCATACGTATCCGCCGCCGAGGATGGGCGAGAGGGTGATGGTCAGGATGTAGGGCATCAGGCCGCGATAATTGTCCAGGTCCTCGGTCTCCCAGCCGATGCCCGTGATCAGCAGCTCGCCGGCGCCGATCGCGGTCTCGCCGCCGATGGTCACATCGGCGTTGGCCACGAACAGCCGCCCTTGGGGGTTGTACGCCGGGTCGAGGGTCAGCACCCAGTTGTCATCGTGGAGCACACCCCAGCTATCGAGGGACGGCCGGGCGTCCACGCCCACGGGATGTACGCCGTCGGCCGCGTAAACCTGGCAAGCCGCGTAGCGCACGGAGCGGGCCTTAATGTCCACTCCGCTGGACCCGGCCGGCTCAAGCCAGGCGTGCATCTCGGAATCGTTCTCGCCGCCGGGCAGTCTGGTCAGGGCGTCCTCAAGGGTGTTGGCGTGCTCCTGGGGCCGAACCACGCCACGGCAGCCGACCAAACGATCGCGGCCGTCGAGCAGCAGGTCCAGGCGTTTGACCCGGGCAATGATCGAGTACGGGCCGCCCTGGGTGTAGTCCTTGGTCCATTGCAGATCGTCCACCAGGGTGATCTCGTCGTACTCGATCTCGCCCTCGCCGGGCGTGATGCTGTCCACCCGGTTGAACTCGGCTGAGCCGGCCGTGGCGTTACCGCGTAGCCAGACGATATCTCCCTCGGCGAAGCTCGCGCCGCGCCCCAAGGGCAGCCGCACAACCTTCTGCTCGGCCAGAGCCTGGGCCACCAGCGGCTCCAGCACGACCACGCCGGTGCGGACGTAGGCGTACTCTTGGTGCTGATCGTGCACGCCGGCCAGGCTGTGTTCCTGGCTGAAGGGCTTGGAGAAGTCGCCGCACCCCTGGCCGTAAAGCTTTGTGTTCCCCGTGTTGCCCTTGACCAGTACATCGGTGCAGTTCTGGCCGATCAGTATTTCGCGGGTGGAGCAGTCGTTGTTCACGACCCGGCCGCCTTGCCAGTTGTCAACGGCGATGGCCTTGGACCAGGAGCCTTGCACCTTGCAGCCATCGATTACCGCGTCGTAGCCAGCGCCCTCGGAGCTGATTGCCTGGCCGCCCGAACCCGCACAGGCGCAGAACAGCCGCCGGATCGGGCCATTTTGCAGATAATCCGCATGCAGGCCATCGCCCCCCTCGGCGGCGATGATCGTTCCGCCCTCCCAGCGGGCGCTGGCCAGGGCCTTGTAAGTCACCTCGCCCGTGGGCATCTCGGGGCTGCAGCTCTGCACGCTGAGGCGCCCCTTGGTTGAGCTAACGCGCTCGGCGATGTTGCAATACGCCGTATTGCCGCCGCCCTCGATGATCAGCAGGGCGAGCTTCGAGAGCTTGCTCAGCTCGTGGCCGGTGTCCTCGATGTAGTACTCCCCGGTCTCCTGCGTGACCTGGCCGGAGCCGGCCCAGCTCAGCAGGTCAACGGCCGGGGACACCCCGCTGTCGGCCGCGATCCACCCGGCCGAGGCGTCCACGGCCCAACCCGCGGGGACCTCCAGGGTGCCGTGGATATCGATCGTGCCAACCAGGCGAACGAACACGGTCTCGTCACGCAGGTCGTCGATCGCTCGCAGCAGCCCGTCCCAGCCGTTGTAGTCCGCCGCCAGCAGCTCGGGCGTTTCGTAGCTGTCGTTGGTGCCATACCTGCCGCTGCCGATCTCGATGTAGCGGAAATTCTCCTGAAAGCGTCCGCTGCTGATGATCGAGCCGTAATCGGACTGGCCGGGCATGATGTAGCCCACGGCCAGGGTATAGCCGTCGGAGGGCTCGGAAGGCGGCGCGTTGGCGCCGGGCGTACCCTGTAGAATCTCGTAGGTCGCGGGCAGCGCGGGGTATGCCTCCTGGAACTCGTGCCGCAGCACGATGCGGTCGCACCTCACCTCGCCCGAGGAATTGGCCTCGATGTCCAGGCAGTCGGCCAGGTCCTCGGTCTCCTCGATGCGAACGCCGTCGCGCGTGCACATCACGCCGGCCGTAATAGTCAGCTTGCCCGAGGAGCCCGCCTGCACGCCAAACCCGGAATGGAAGCCGGGCAGCATCAGGCCCTTTAGATGGCGGTTGAGAAACAGCGTGCGCCGCTCTTCCTTGTAATCGAAGGTCCGAATTTGAGTCATGGTCTTCTCCTAATAAGCGAGATCAAAGCGGCCGCTGTCATCGAGCAGGCCGGAATCGTCGAAGTAAGCGTAGGTCGGAGGCTCAGCCTGGCCGCGCCATCCGTCGAAGTACCCGCCGTCGTCAAAGCGCAGCCCCAGGCCGTCGTCGAAGCGCTCCCACGGGCCGACGGTCCAGTCGTCGAACTGCCCCAGGTCGTCCCACGATCCGCCGTCGTCGTCGAACCAGCAGACCTGAAGCTCGGGCCCCAGCTCGAACTGCATGATCGAGCGCGCCGGCCGCCGACGCCGCAGCTCGTGTAGGAAATCGCGCTGGGGCAGCATGCCCAGATCGAGCACGGTCACGCGCAGGTCGCTCCAGCGCGTCCGGGGCTCGCCCTCCGCGTAGTCGCGGAAGACCTCCTCGACCTCGATCTCGTAGCCCAAGAGCGTGGCGTGCTCCTCGAGGCGCGAGGGCGATCCGGCGTAGCGCCAGTGAGCCCAGGGATTGGCGACCTTGGCCCGGAACTGTTCGTCGGTCTCCAGCGGCAGCTTGTTAAGCCCGGCGTTGCGGCCGTGGCGCACCAGGTACTCGCCCCCGGCGCTGCCGGCGACCATCTGGCGCAGCAGGGTCACGATCTGATCCCGCACTCTGTCCAGCGTCCGGCCGGCGATCTCGAAAAAGAACTCGGTGTCACGTTTGCGGCCGTCGGGCCGGGGCTTCTTCTTGAAGATCACGTGCGCTCGACGCCTGAGGTACTCGCTGAAGCCGATCATCGTTTGCCCGCCGTTACAACGCGGACCGTGACGGTCCCGGGTTGAAGCAGCTCGTTGGAACCGATCTCGATCTCCGCCAGGGACGGCGTCTGCACCTCGAAGTTGACGCAATGCTCGATCTCGGCCGCCGCGTCCGTGACCTTCTTGCGACGGTAGTTCTCGCCCATGTGGAAGGCGTAGTCTGCGCTCGAGGGCTGGAACAGGTCGGCCATCGCCGCCTCGACCGCGGCCAGGAACGCGGAGAGCTCGCCCTCCTGATAGTGCTTGGTGGCCACCACGGAAAGGTCAAGCAGCTTCGCGGTCGGGCCCTGAACCAGCACATCGTCCGTTCCGACCTTGCAGCTATCGATGTGCGCCTGCACGGCCGCCAGCAGCGCCGGGCTGGGCGATCCGGCTGAGCCCTCGATGATCACGTCCACGGTCCCCACGCTGCGGGGGTTGTTGTCCACGACGGTGACCGACTCCACGCCCTGTACGGCCTGCGCCAGGCTCTCGTACAGGCCCGGGCCGTAGCTCAACTCCTGCCACTTTAGCCGGCAGCGGGCGGCGAGCTTGCCGTTGGTCTCGGTGTCGCAGCCCTCGACCGTGATCCAGTCCTCGGGGTTGCGCACGTAATCGATCCCCTCGATCGCGCTCTCCAGAACCGTGATCAGGCCCCCGCCGGTGTTGTACGACGAGCCCACGTTCTCGGCGGTTACCGCCACCGACTTCTCAGCCTCGCCCGCGGCCAGAATCACGTCCGCATCGCAAACAAAGCGCAGGGTCAGCCCCTGATCGTCCTGGACCGTGGCCACCACCGCACCTGCCGGGAAGGTCGTGCTGCCCGAGGCGTCATTGCGGCCGACGGTCACCGTACCTTGGGCCTTGCGGGCCGTTTTGCGCTGGACATCGAGCAGCCCGGCGATCCAATCCAGGACGATGCTGCTGGTCTGCGAGGACTGGGGCTCAGCCTCCCAATAATCCAGGAAGGCCATATTGACGGCGAGCTCGATCAGCGAGTAGAGCGCGGCAGCGGCGCGGGCCACGAGCCACAGCAGGGTGCGCCACACGCCGCCCCGGCGGTAGTTGCGCACCTTGAGGCCGTTGGCCTCCTCGGCCTGGGCGTCGGCCTTTAGCTCGGCGTAAACGGTCGCGGCGTCTTTGATATTCATGTGCCCACCTCGACCTCAGACTCGGCCGTGGATCCGTCCGCGAGCTGGACGCGGATCAGAAGATCGAGCCCCTTTTGCTCGACCCCGACCGGTTGCACCTCGATCAGGTCGCGCCGCACGCGGCCTTCCTTGGACGTCTCGCCCCGGGCCAGGCGCAGCATCTCGCGCAGGCCGGCCGCGTTGAGCTCGCTGTGCAGAAAGCGCTGCAGGCCGGCGCCGTACTCGTCTACCGGGTCGTCGGCCTCATCCATGTCCGGGTCGTCCCCGGTCTCGGGCAGGGAGCCGGGGACGGTCAATACGCGGTGTGCGATGTCCTGGCCGAGCGCGTCGTTCTCGTAGACCAGACCGAGATCGCCGTCGGCAGCCATGACGAAGTCGCCGTATTCGTCCAGCTCAACGTCGGTCCAGTCGGACTTGTCGATCTTGGCCATCAGCTCACCCC
>JAVCCG010000041.1 GCA_030765605.1 Candidatus Alcyoniella australis | reverse complement strand
TTTCCATGCGATTATTTCGCATTAGAATCAGCAACTTACAGACCTGCGAAAACTCAACCTATGCGATCAACTAAGCCCTATCGTACTTAGGCGGAATTACAGGGAAATCGCGGATTTTTTCGAAAGATTATCGCATGCGTGCGGTTTCAAGATTATCCTGATTAATCAGCAACTTACGCGGCAGGGGGAAACCCTATATGAACATCGTATGGAGCCAAATCGCGATTACTCTGCAATTTCAACGACTATACGCGCTTCGTAACCTATACGAAATCTGTGATTTGTAATCCCAATTCGCATGCAAGTCCTAAAGTATTTTACCAAGGACAGAGGCGCAACTAGTTGTTTAGCAACGGTTATCAGCGTATAAAACGGCGAAAACGACAGGTAAGGCATTACTTGACCTTTGCGCCCTACTGGCGGGAAGCTAATCGTTTTTGCGCACGGTCACTGATTACGTGTTGGGGTGTTCAGCCGAGGTTGAAGGCGCCGCTGATGCCGTTGAGCAGCATCTGCGTGCCGATCACCGCCAGGATCAGGCCCATCAGTCGGCCGATCGCCTTGATCGCGCCTTTGCCGATGTAGCGCACCAGTTCCTCGCCGAACACGAAGGACAGGTAGGTGATCAGGCACATCACGGCAAACGCCGCCAGGACCACACCGACATGCAGGGCGTCGGCCTTGGCAGCGAAGTTCATGGCCGTGGCAATGGTCCCCGGACCGGCCAGGATCGGCACGGCCAGCGGCGAGATCGCCACGCTGAGCTTGGATTCCTCGCTGTCGGCAATGTCCTGGGCATGGGGCGTCTGAACGTTGGACTCCCGGCCGTTCAGCAGGTGGTAGCCAACCAGGAACACCAGCACGCCGCCGGCAACGCGAAACGCGGGCAGCGTAATGGCGAACATCTTGAACACCGCACGGCCCAGCACGGAAAAAAGCCCGACCACCAGAAGCGCGATCAGCACCGACTTGAGCGCCACGATCTTGCGCTCCCGATCGTCGAGATCCTCAGTCAGCCCAAGGAAAATCGGCGTGTTGGCCAG
Source organism: Candidatus Alcyoniella australis (assembly GCA_030765605.1). Classification (NCBI taxonomy): domain Bacteria; phylum Candidatus Lernaellota; class Candidatus Lernaellaia; order Candidatus Lernaellales; family Candidatus Alcyoniellaceae; genus Candidatus Alcyoniella; species Candidatus Alcyoniella australis. The sequence goes on along the minus strand of JAVCCG010000041.1, from coordinate 32,300 downwards.
GGGATTCATGATCGCAAAAAAGCCCATGAACACCGTGGTGGTAAACAGCACCAGTTCGTGCATTACAAATCTCCCGGAACTCGGCGGCCGCAAAGCCAATCTCGCCAGGGGAACCTATCAGGAATCCCGGCTGCGCTCAACCGGACCCGCCGCGCATTTAATGACGCAGCGCGACATAATTTGCTCGCTGCCAAATATCCGCTAAAAGCGTCTTTCCGCTTTAAAATCATACGCCAACAGTATGTTCTTGAAATTACAGCAAATTTTGCTAAATAGCTGAACCAGATTAGAGAATATGGTTGACATTATTCCGATATTGCTTAATAATTTTTGCCGCAGATACCACAGTCTGTGGGGCGGCAAAAGTATGACCAGCCCGCTTATAATCTTATGCCTTCACTACTATTATAAGATAGTTTTAGCTGATCGCCGATGACTAGCCACGCTTTCACAACGGAGAATGACTTGTCACCTAAGAAGGGGAAGCAAAGTAGCTCGCTGTCAAAGGAATCGAGAAAGGCTACCCGGCGTAAGACCCGCGCTGTTGTCCGCGTTCTTGACGGATCCCTAAACGACTCAAGCGCGGTCGCGCTAAACGTCAGCCTGATCGGAGCCTACATCAGTACCGACAATCCGCCGCCGGTGGGCAGTCGACTGTCGTTGCAGATGAGCCTGCCCTCGGAGCCGAATAAGCCGATCCGCATCGGTGGCCGAATCGTGCGCATGGACCGCGACGGAGTCGGCCTGCTGTTCGAGGACATCAACGCCCGCGATCAGTCACGCATCCGTAAATACGCCCATTTCTTCGACCTGGACGATGCGGTGGTGGCGCTGCAGGGCGCGTTGCCCGGCGTGATCTCGGGCAACCTGCTGCCGATCAACGACAAGCGGCTAATCGCCGAACGGCTGAAGAACGCCTCGGAACGCGACGTCCAGGTACTGGTCGCGCTCTCGTCCACGCCAAGCACAGTGATCGACGCTCGCCTCGATATGTCCGAGGATTTCCTGCAGCTGCACAACCTCGATCGCCCGCTTCCGGAAAACGCCAGCGCCATCTACTGCGCCCTGCTCGACGGCCCCCTCCACGCGGTGTTCGAAGGAGTGGTGGCAGAGCACGGGGCGCAGCCCAGGCTGATGTATCCCGACCGGATCTACCACAACGACCGGCGCTGCAGCCGTCGACTGACGGCCGCTGCCAGCTGGCTGAGCATCCAGGCCCCGCACTACGGCGAGGGCTCAATCCGCCTGGAGGTCGTCGATATCAGCGAGGGTGGCTGCGCCGTGCTGATGTCCAAAAGCAGCATGGTCGCCGTGGGAATGCGTTTCCCGGAGGTCGAACTGTGCGACGCCAACCAGTCGATCCGCCACGAAGGCGCTACGGTCACGCGCATCTCCAACTCGGAGTTTGAAGATCGTTGGCTGATCGGGCTGAACTTCCTGGATATGCCCACCGGCCGCGACGCCTTTGCCAACATCCAGAACCGTACGGTCAAATCCTCGCTGCTCTCCACGGTCCGGCGCTTGGTTGGCGTGACGCGCAAAAAGGCGCTCGACCTGTTCACCAGCAACCGCAAAGCGAAACGCAGCCAGGTCTACGTCTGCCAATACAAGAACACGCGGCGCGAGCGGGTCGCGGGCATCCTCGACGCCACCTTCGACCTCAACGAGACCCCGCCGCCGGTGGACGTCGTAGTACTGATCGCCCCGCCCTTCCAGGTGCGCAAGGAGGTTTTCAACCTGCTGTCGCGCACGATGATCGACAACTTTAGGCGCGACGGGATCAACGCGGTGACGCTGCGCTTCGACATGACGCACATGATCGGCGAAAGCCACAGCGACCCCGATCCGGGGGGCGACGCAGCCTACTTCTACAACTGGACCTACTCGACCTTCGAGTCGGACATGATCGGCAGCCTGGCCTACTTGCAACGCCGGTTCCAGCCGGCCAAACGCGTGATGGTCTCTTTCTCCGTGGCGGCGATCCCGGCACGGCGAATGATCGCCGACGGCGAGAAGCCGGGGGTCGACCTGTGGGTCGCTCCGTTCGGCTGCCCCGACGGCCAGGACCAGTTCAAGTTCCTCACCGCCGGCGTGGACCTGTTTCAGCAATGCCTCGAGGGCGAGCATCTCGAGCCGATCTACCTCTACGGCCGCCGCGGCGACGTCAACGGCGTGGTCCGCGACGCCATCGACCGCAAGATGGGATTTCTCGAGGACGCGCGCAACGACATGTCCAAGGTTGAGATCCCGGTAAGCTGGATCCTGGGAACCTACGACTACGTAGTGACCCGCGAGCGCGTGCGCCAGATGCTCAACGCGCCGGGTGGCGGATTGCGCGAGATCATCGAGCTGCCCTCGGGCCACCTGCTTAAAACCGGGCCCGAAGCTATCGAGTCGTACAAGCTGATCAGCGAGACCGTCGCCAGGCACTTGTTCCGCTCCGATCGACCGGCGATCGAGCCGGACATGACTCGCTTTGTTCGGCAAAACGAGGCCGAGTGGGCGCGCGTCAAACGTGCGCGAATCGAGGACTCGGTCGATTTCTGGGACAAGCATCTGTTCGGCCCCGGCGAGGACGTCGAGGGCTACGACATGTTCCTGCACAACCCGGACTATGTCGCGATGATGCGCGATCAAGCCGTGCTGCTCGACCCCCTGCCGGGCCAGAGGATAATCGACCTGGGCTGCGGTACGGGCAACTTCACCCTGGCGCTGCTCGACCAGCTGAAGACCGACGGCCAGCCGATTACCATCACCTGCACCGACTTGGTCCCCAAGGCTGTTGAGCGCACCCGTGAGAAGGTCGAACGCATGATCGCCCAAAACAATGGCGAGTTCGACAATCTGACCTTGGACTATCGCGTGGTCGACCTCGAGGCGGCGCGGCTCGCACCGTTGCGCGATTTCCTCTCGGGCAAGCTCTACGGTCCGGTGGCTCTCGCCGGAAGAATCGAGGGGATCGAAATCCCGACCCTGCGCAAGATCGCCGCGGATTACGGCCCACGGCTACACGAGATCTTGCACGGCGCGCCATCGAGCATCGCCGAGGTACTACTGCTCTCCCCGAATCTGGATGAGACCGAGGTGCAGATCGTGCTCGAACTGTCGATGGCCAGCCGTTTCCTCAAAGGCGACACTCTGCCCGAGGATCTGCGGCCGAACTGCGATAACGCCGAACACACCGGCGACCTGGCGTTGAAACAGCTCAGCTTCGGCCGTGTGCGTAAAGAGTGTCAAATCGACCTGCCCTCCGAGTCGTTCGACAAGATCGGCTGCTCGATCGTGCTGCCCTATTTATACGACCCGCTGTCCGCAGCCCAGGAGATGTATCGCATCCTGGCCCCCGGCGGCGTAATCGTGCTCTCCAGCCCCAAGCCGAACTACGATTCGTCCAAGTCCTATGTCGAGGAGGCGCAGGAAATCGAGCAGCGTACGGGCATCGACGCGCAGGAGCGGCAACGGCTGATCAAAAGTCTGGCCGACATGGCGGCCTTCGTCTCCCACGTGATAGAATTAGAGGACGAGGGGCGCTTCCGCTTTTTTACTCCTGAAAACCTCTGCGAACTTATGCTACAGGCCGGCTTTGTGAATATCAGCCCTTCCGACGCCCTGGGCGATCCGCCGACTGCCGTAGTCGTGCGCGCGGAAAAGGGCTGATGAACAACGAAGAGCAACCAGTCAAACCGATCGAACCTGTCGAAATCGACCTAGAGTTCGAAAAGACGCTCAATCGGGAGCGCCTGGAGCTGCTGACCTCGCGCACCAAGTTCATGATGCTGGTCGGCGGCGGCTTCTACTCGATCTTTTGGGCGCTGGACTGGGTGACGGTCCACGAACGCATCATGGAGTTCCTGACGATCCGCGCCTGTGTGGCGGTATTGCTGTTGATCGGCTACCTGCTGATGCGCACGCGCTACAGCCTGAAACTGGCAAGCCTGCTCTCGGTGGGCATGACGTTGTTGACCATCTTCGGCGTCGGGATAATGACCGCGCTGCTTGGCGGATTCACCAGCTTCTACTACATCGGAATTATCTTCATCCTGTTCGTCACCGGCATGTTTTTCCCCTGGACTCTCAAGGAGGCCGTTGTCTGCGGAGTACTGTCGGTGGGCAGTTATGTCGCGATCAACCTCTTCTTCCACGGCAACGAAACTCATCTGTTCACGATGCTCCAGCCGGTGTTCTTCATGTCCGGCGCGGTGGGCATCACCGCCTTCGCCGGGGTCAGCGAGGAGCGCACACGCCGCCACGGACTGGAGATGCGCATACAGATCGAGAAGGCCAACGAGGAACTCCAGGAGCTGGACAAGGCCAAGATGCGTTTCTTTGCCAATGTCAGCCACGAGCTGCGCAGCCCGTTGACTCTGATCCTCGGCCCGCTGGAAGCGATCCTGCGGGGCGACCCCGACGAACGCCTGAAGCAGCTGCTCGAGGCGATGGAGGCCAACGCCCGACGACTGCTGCGCCAGGTCAATTCGCTGCTCGACTTCGCCAAGATCGACGCGGGCAAACTCGAGTGCAAGTACGTCTACGCCAACCTGGGCAAGATCCTGCACGACCTGGCGCTGTCGGCCAAGCCGCACCTGAGCAACCGCAACATCGAGCTGGTGCTCGAGGGTCTGGACGTAATCAGCGACTCGATCCTCGACGGAGACAAAATCGACACGATCGCGGCTAACCTGATGTCCAACGCGATCAAGTTCACGCCCGACGGCGGCAGACTGACGATCCGCACCGGTGAGCACGAGGAGATCGTCTGGTTCGAGGTCGAGGATACCGGCGAGGGGATCCCCGAAGACCAGCTGCAGTTGATCTTCGAGCGCTTCCTGCAGGTCGAAGACGGCTCGGACCGGCGGCGCGAGGGAACGGGGTTGGGTCTGGCGATGGTCAAGGAGTTGACCAAGATCCACCGCGGCAAGGTCACGGTACGCTCCAAAGTCGGCGAGGGTACGGCCTTCCGCGTCGAGATCCCCAAGCGTCCGGATTCGATTCCCCTTGAACGCCGCAGGATGATCGGACGACGGCTCGAGGATCAAATGGCGCACACACGCACGGTCTCGATGCTCGGTGCTGCCTACGAAGAGAAGTCCGAGGGACGCAAGAAGACCTTGTTCTCCGATGTGATCGGCGCAAGCCTCAAGGACAACAGCATGATCGCGCAGACAATGGAAGGCGCTGCGCCGCCGGACGCCGACAAGGTGCTGGTGGTCGACGACAACCCGGATCTGCGGACCTTCATCGCCAACACCCTCACCGACACCTACCAGGTGCAGATGGCCCAGAACGGCGTCGAGGGCCTCGCGACGGCGCGGCGCTGGTCGCCCGATTTGATCATCTCGGACATCATGATGCCGCTGATGGACGGCTTCGAGCTGACGCGGCAGATCCGCCAGGATGCCGCACTGTCGCAGGTGCCGGTGATCCTCGCCACGTCCAAGTCCGGCGGCGAGGCCGTGGCCGAGGGGCTGGAGGTCGGCGCCAACGACTACCTGGCCAAGCCCTTCGAGATCCGCGAGCTGCAGGCCAGGGTCGCGGCGCAGCTGCGGGCCCGCCGTTTGGAGCGCAACCTCAGCGAGCGCGAAAGTCGCCTGGCCGCCATCGGGCGCATGACCAGCGCCATTGTCCACGACCTGCGCAATCCGCTGACCGCGATCATCGGCTTCTCCGAGATCGCCTCCCAGGATGCCCAGAGCGAAGACTCCCGCGAGATGGTAAGCAAGGACCTCGAGCCGGTAATCAGCGAGGCCAACCGGCTGAGCCGCATGATCAGCGAGGTGCTCGATTTCGCCAGGGGCCAGTCCTCGGACCTCAACCTGGTGCCGACCGAGCTGGTGGCCTACGTCGAGACGGTCTGCAAACCGATGAAGCAAAAGCTCGGCGCAATGAGCATCGAGCTGCAGCTGGTCCACAAGGCCGGTCGCGAGCTGCAGGTCAACCTGGACAACGACCGCATGCTGCGAGTGTTGGAAAACCTGGTCAAGAACGCCCAGGAAGCGATGTGGGGCGACGGCCGGGTGCCCAAGGACAAACACATCTGGATCACCACCGACACTGTTGACGATCGCTCGGCGCTGATCCGCATCGCCGACGATGGTCCGGGGATTCCCGAGGCCCTGGCGTCTACGCTTTTCGACGCCTTCACCACCTCGAACAAGCCCGCGGGAACCGGCCTGGGCCTGGCCACGGTGCGCAACCTGGTCATCGCCCACGGCGGCACGATTAAGGTCGAGCCCAAGGCCGCCGAAGGCGGCGCCGCTTTTATAATTAAGCTCCCGCGCATTAACCTTGAAAGTTAAACCTTTTCAGTTTTTCTCCTTGGCCTTATAATTTCACCGTTTTTGGCAATTGCTGAAAGTTGCATCGCAGCTGGGGATCAAGGGGATGGATCAACCTAAGAGGATTCTCGTCGTAGACGACGATGAGATGAATCGCCGTCTGCTGACGACGATTCTCGGCCGCCTGGGCTACGAGGTGGACGAGGCCTTCGACGGAATCAACGCACTGGAACGGGTGGCGGCCAACCCGCCGGAGGTGATCCTGCTCGACATCGACATGCCGCGGATGAACGGTTTCGAGGTCGCCCGGCGGCTCAAGGATTCGGATGAGACCAAGATCATCCCGATCGTGGCGATCTCCTCCTCCTCCGAAGTGGAGAGCAGGATCAAGGCCTTCGAGGTCGGGGCCGACGACTTCCTGTCCAAGCCGGTCGACCAGACCGAGCTACGGGCCCGGGTCCAGTCGCTGCTCAAGGTCAAGGCCTACAACGATCACATGCTGAGCCACCAGCTGATCCTCGAGCGCGAGGTGGAGAAGCGCACCGAGCAGCTGCGCACAGCCTACGAGGATCTCAAGTCAGCCTCGCTGAAGATCAAACAGGGCACCCTGGACACGATCTTCCGCCTGGCCCAGGCCGCCGAGTACAAGGACATGGAGACCGGCAGCCACATCAAGCGTATCGGCTACTACGCGGCCGCGGTCTCGCGCAGCATGTCGCTGCCGGCCCAGGACGTGGACACCGTGCTCTACGCCGCGCCGATGCACGACATCGGCAAGATTGGCATCCCCGATCGAATCCTGCTCAAGCGCGCCTCCCTGGACAGCGACGAATGGGAGGTGATGAAGCAGCACACGTTGATCGGCGGCAAGATCCTCTCCGGCTCGGATACAGCCGTGCTCAAGATGGCCGAGCAGATCGCGCTGACCCACCACGAGAAGTGGGACGGCAGCGGCTATCCCAAGGGGCTCAAGGGAGACCAGATCCCGCTGTGGGGACGAATCACTTCCGTGGCCGACGTGTTCGACGCCCTGACTTCGGACCGTCCCTACAAGCAGGCGATCCCCATCGACGAGTCGATCGAGATAATGAAAAAGGGACGCGGCGTCTACTTCGACCCCGACGTGACCGACACCTTCTTCTCGATCATGGACCAGATCGCAACCATCCGCACCGAGTGCGTTGACGAGCCGGCCCAGCCGATCACCGAATCTCAATCCAACTGACCCGCGATCTCCGTGAGGGTTCTTTTCCGGCTCCCGCTTGACGATATTGGATGAATAAGGCTCAGCTCAGCATCCTGCATCGGGAGGGTTGCATATACCTCGTTCATTTTCAGCAGCGAGCAAGATACGGCTGCAGATATCCGCGCAACAGATGGGAGCACCGGTGAAAATACTGCTTCTGGCCCCGCGCAGTAGTTACTGGAAAAGCCTGTTCTTTTTCTGCGAGCCGATGGGGCTAACCTACATCGCCTCCGCGGCGCGACAGGCTGGTCACGACGTACGGCTGATTCAGCAGCTCACTACGTCGGATCCCTCCGACGATCAGATCGTGCGGCAGGTCGAGGAATACCAGCCGGACGTGATCGGCCTCTCGGTCCTCTCGGACAGCTACGCGATCAGCCTTGAGCTGGTGCGGCGCATCCGCCGGGTCAGTAGAGCGCTGATCGTCTACGGCGGCAAACACGCGTCGATCAACCCGGAGATCGCCGGCGACCCGGGGGTCGCCGCGGTGCTGGTCGGCGAGGGTGAGTATGCCTTTTGCGAGATCCTCGAACGCTATGACGGCAGCATCGAATCGATCAGAGACGTACAGGGGCTGGCTTATTTCGACGGAGAATTGCACTCGAACGGGATCAGCGCACGGATCGAGAATCTCGACGAGCTGCCGTTCCCGATGCGCGAGACGCTGCCGATGGATCGCTACCGGATGGTGAATCTGTTCGGAGTCCCCGCCTCGTTGCAGCGGATGGCCTCCTGCGTCAGCTCCCGGGGCTGCGTGTATAACTGCCTGTTCTGCCCGACGCCGATGTTGTCCAACCGCAAATGGCACGCGCGATCGGTCGAAAACGTCACGGCCGAGATCGCCCAGATCCTCGACCAATACAATTCCAACTTCATCCTGTTTCACGACGAGGACTTGCTGCTCGACCGCAAGCGGGCGGCCGCCTTGTGCGAGGCGATGATCGACCAAGGATTCCAGCGTCGTCTCAAATGGGGGTGCGAGACCAACATCTCAAACATCGACGATTCGCTGCTGGAACTGCTGGCCAAGTCGGGATGTATCTTTCTGAGTTTCGGCATCGAGTCCGGCGATAGCGAAACCCTCGAACAGATGCATAAAAAGGTCGACCTTGAGCGAGCCAAGGAGACTCTGGTACGGGTCCGCAAGCACAAGATTCAAACCAACGGCAACATCATCATCGGGTTTCCCTGGGAGGACCGGGAGAGGATCGAGCGCAGCTTTGCGACCATTAAACAAATGCAGTTGGACACTCTGGCAATCAACGTCCTGGTCCCGATCAAGCGCTCCGAGCTGTTTGAGATCGCGGTCAACGAGCGACTGTTTGTGGACCGTAACTATCACAACTGGACCCAGAAGCAGGCGGTGATGAACACGCGCCATCTGTCGGCGGCCCAGGTAGACGAGCTGTACCGCCTGCTCAACCGCCGCTTCTATTTCCGGCCGCGCTTCATCCTGCGGCTGTTGTCCTCCGGCGTACGCAAGCCGATCAACTTTCTGGGCATGGCCGAGATCCTGGTGCGCAGTATCTGGACCCGGTTCCGTCAGTTCTGATGCGACCCGCGACCAACATACTGTTGGTCCGGCCCCTGTGCGACAATCAGCTGCCCAATCAATGGGCTCGGCAACGAAATCGTGGTCAACCCGAACAACGAGCCGAAGCATTGACTCGATTCGGTACTGTCGATAGCTTGAGTAGTTAACATGGATTCCAAAACAAACCTGACGCATAAATCCCGCTGCTCGTTTGCGCTGATCTGCGTCTTTTCATGTATATTCGCGGCCGTATACAGCCTGCTGCAAGCGGCCAAGCTCAATGCTTACGGTGTCCAGTCGTTCGACGTCGTGAACTTCAACATGATCTGGACGGAGTTCCTTGAATCCCGGCAAGGCACTGTTCCGTTCCTGTCGAGCCTGACCATTGTCATGCAGCCGGCCGCGGCCTTCATCTTCCTGTTCGAGGCGATACACCCCTCAAGCTGGTGGCCGATTCTCGTCAACGTACTGTTTCTCGCAGCCGCGATGCCGATCTTCTACCTGCTGTGCAGGCAGGTGCTCGAAGGTTACCTATGGCCCTGGCTGCTTACAGTGTCATTCGCGGCGCATCCACTCACCGGCTACCTGGCACTGAGCGGGTACCATTACGCTCCGCAGTTGATCTTTTTTCTGCTGCTGGAAATCCTCTTTCTTCAGCACAGAAAAAGAAGGCTGTTTTCAGCGGCGTTGGTCCTGGGCTGCACCTCGAGGGTCAACGGACCGCTGATAAATCTGCTGTTGGGGATCGCGCTGTGGATCAGCGGGGACCGCACCTACGGCAGACGGGCGATACTGATCTCGCTGGCCTGGATCGCGATCTTGCTGCCCATCGTACTATTGCTCGATCGACATCTTGGCAACGAGCTGGACTCGGAGCTGCTGCATTTAAACGCCTACGGCGGCACCGTAGGCCAGGCGCTGGTCAACATTCTGACCAAGCCCCAGCTGTTGTACGACAACCTGTTCATCAGGGAAAACGCGCTCCATCTGCTGGAGTTTTTGCCCGTATTGTTCCTGCCGTTCCTCGCGCCGCTATACCTGTTCCCGGCCGCGGTGGAGGCCGCTTACATCATGTTCAGTATGTCAAGCAACCTGCAGGTCCAGTGGTACGACAACTACCGAGCGGTGATCGGAGAACGCTTCCACTTTCACAACGACATGACGGTGGTGCTGCCGCTGATATACATCTCCGCGCTGTTCGGCCTGCGCAAGCTTCGGGACCGCCTGAACAACAAGGCCGCGTTGCTGTGGGTCCTGGTCGTGGTGTTCGTCGTTGTCAACGCGGCGAATCACTACTGGCACTCGACCCTGCTAAGCGGCCCGGCTCCGCTTAGCAGGGAGTTCAACCTCAACTACTACACGAAGACCGATCACGGTCGCATCATCGACAGGGCCTGGGAGATGATCCCCCAGGGATCGCGCGTCAAGGGCATGGAGAACCTCGCCGGGTTTCACGGTCCGCGCATGGAGCGTTACTACCACTTCTATTTTCTGCCGGCGGATCAACGCTTCGATTACCTGCTGTTCGACATGTATTCTTTCATCACGATGGCTCCCCGCCAGACCCTTTTCCAGCAATTAGAGGGCTACCTCAAGTCGGACGAATTCGGCACTATCTTCTTTGAAGACGGGGTGGTCCTGATGCGGCGCGGGGCTCGGGTCGAGGGCAACCAGGCGGTGTTGGACTTCATCGAGCAACATGCAAAACTGCTTGAACAGAACTTGCTCAACCCCTACCTGTTCGGGGCAAGCCCCCTGACCATCGATTCGCGTCCAGCTGTATATTCGCAAACCCAGCTGGTCGCCCACGGCGATGATCGCCGAGTACGCGACGCGGAATAAACGATGCGCAGGCTGCAACTGATTCGCGGCTGCCTGCTCGTCGCAGCTGCGGCGCTGTTGGTGTTGTGCTGCGCCTACGTTGGATTTTTCCTGATCCTGACGCTATTGGAGTCCAACCTGCAACTGGGCCCGCCCAGCGTCGCGTTGATCGTCGGGGCCCTGGCGCTGTTGTCGGCGATCCATGCCTCGCTTCAGTTCAGAGACGATGCGATCGGCGCCTGGCGACAGCTCGCCTTTCCCCTGCTGATCCTCACAGCCTTGTTCCTCTGGATCTTCCGCGACACGCCGCGGCTGGGCCTGCTCAGCCTGGGGTCCACGCTTTGCATGCTGGTGCTCGTGGATTTGCTCGGCAGAGGCCTGCGACCCGTTGTAAGCCGACTGCCGCGTCTTGGCCGCACCGCGCTCTGGCTCATGGCCCTGGCCTTGTTCTGCCTGCCGATGGGCAACGCGATGCTGGACCGCACATTCCTCGGGACTTTCAGCCTACCGCTGTCGTTCGACGCCTTCAGCTTGCGGCCGAACACAGTCTACGAGATCAACGACGCCGGATACCGCGGCCCTTTGATCGACCGGACGCAGGTCCTCGAGCCGCGCCTGCTGTGCCTGGGCGACTCGGCGACCTTTGGCACCAACGTGGGTTTCAACCGATCATACCCGGCCCGGACCATCGAACTGCTGCACGACAAAGGGCTCGATCGGGCCGGACTGATCAACCTGGCCATGCCGGCGGGCCACCTGGGACAACAGCTTGTACGCTACCAAGAGTCCACCTGGTGGAAGCCGCAATACGTAACGATCATGGTGGGCATACATTATCAGCAGTACGAAAATATCGAACACTTGCAGCCGCACAACGAATGCCTCAACAGCATCAGGGCGTTGGTCGCCTTCGGCGGCTTCCTTGCCCGTTCGCTTACGGTCGACCGCGACCAAGCCCGCGACCTGGACAAGGTCATCGGCTGGAAAGCCGCCCTGACCGCCCTTGTACAGAAGATCCGCGCAGACGGCGCGATCCCGATCCTGATCATCTACCCCAGCCCTGAGTTAATTTCAGAGCTGCGCGAATTCGAAACCGATCTGGCCCAGCGCCAGGGAGTGGCGATCATCGATCCGACTCAGCACTTTACCAACAGCCCAGAGACTATGCTGTTCAGCGACGCAGTTCACCCCACGCCGCTGGGGCATGAACTGATCGCCGTAAAGCTGGCCGAACTGCTATTCAGGCTCGAATCAAAACTCCAGATAAAGGCCGATGAAACGGGCCGATAAAAAAGGTGCCCCGCCGGGGGCGGCGGGGCAGGGCGTCGGATAAGGTTCAGGAGGGTCGAAAGCCTATTCCAGGCTGGCGTGACTGTCTTCTTGGAGTAGGGCCAAGGTGGTTAAGTCGACGAAATCACCCTTTTGCGCCTGAACTTGTTCTAAGTCGCTATTCGCGGCCTGATCGCTGTGCAGATCCACCAGGATCGTCAAGCTGATCGGCACGGTATCCAAATCCAGATAGCGGGTCTGGACCTCCTCGGGCTGAAGCACCATGGTCTGGGTATCGCCCGCCAGCACGTTGGAGGCCGCTAATATCAGAAGTATCGCTATGCTCAAGATCAATGTTCTGCTGATCATTTCCAGTCTCCTTTGCCGCAGCCCTCAGTGCGATGCGTTCTAATGGGCTAAACTACACAAAGCATGCCAACGTTGATTAAAAGGAAAAATGATCTAAATCATGGATAGATACGCCGCACAGCGGCTCAACAGCGGCAAAAGCGTGGGATTACTTTTAGTAACTTCTGACACATAATTTCCGATGGCGAGTTCGGAAATCGGTTGTTGGGCGGGGACGGATTGAATATCATCATCCCTTGATGACCACAGCCCTGAAATAGTGGAGAGTCTCGTGGAATACGAATCCCAGCGCTTTTTCGAGCCCTACGACCCCAAGCTTTGCCAGACTTGCGGCCGCTGCCTGGCCGAGTGCGACGTGATGCGCCTGAGCCTGGACCAGGCCAAGGCCGAGATCGAGCGCCTGCGCGCCGGAGAGACGGGCGAGCATGTGCCGTACCATTGCGAGACTTGCTTTGCCTGCTCGCTACGCTGCGAGCACAACGCCAATCCGGCGAGCCTGTTTCGCGCCTCGTTCACCCCGATCTACGAGCAGCAGGGGCTGCCCGCCTGGTCGGCCTATTTCCAACCACACCAGCCGCACAACTTCCGCCAGGCCGCGGCCGATGATTTCAACGCCGAGGAACGCGAGCTGGTCCAGTCCTGGGCACGCCTGGATCCGGCCGAGGAGATCTGCTACCCGGGCTGCAACGTTGTCTCCCTGCCGCTGCTGACTAAAAGCGCGCTGTTCGAGGGGCTCGATATCCGCGGCGGGTACGACTACTGCTGCGGCGAGACCCTGTTCCGCCAGGGGCTCGAGGATCAGCTGCGTGGGACCGCACGGCGGTTGAATCAGTGGCTCGAACAAATGGGCACGCGCAAGATGACGATTCTCTGCACAGCGGGCTACAACATCTTCAGACACGTGCTGCCGCGCTACGGCCTGACCCGCGAGCTTGAGATCACGCCCTACCTCGAGCTGATCGACCAGGGTCTGGAAAGCGGACGCTGGAAGGTCGTGCGGCCCTTGGAGATGACCGTGACCTTGCAGGACAGCTGCTACACCAAACTGCTCGGCCCGCGCTACGCCGAGCTGCCGCGGCGCATTCTGAGGCGGATCGGCGTGGACGTACGCGAGATGCCCCACTGCCGGGAAAACAGCTATTGCTGCGGCATCGGCGCCGGGTTCCCGATCAAGATCAGCCATCGTCCCGACCGGATGGTCCTCGGCGGTCACCGTGTGCTGGCCGAGGCGCGATCGGTTAAGGCCGACGCCCTGGGCGTGTACTGCGCGGGCTGCCAGATGATGCTCTCCGCCATGCGCCACGTGTCGTACACCTCCAAGCCGATCTACCATCTGATCGAGATGGTGCAGATGGCGATCGGCGAGCAACCGGCGCGCCGCATCGGCTCGCGCTCGCGGGCTCTGCTGCTGGGCACGCTGCGCCGACAGGGTCCGGCCCTGGCCTCGCGTAAGCGCCTGCGCCCCGAGCCGATCGAACCGCTCGATTGAGCGTGTCAACGCCTTGACCCACGGACGTTTTTCGCATTAACTAGCCCGGGTTATTCACAAGGGCTCGTCATCGTGGCGTCGCTGACGCCTTAGCGACAAGCATGATGGTCTAGCTGCACCCTCGGCCCATGCGCCGAGATGGGGCGGGAGTATATATATGGAAGTCAATGTAACGACTTTGGAAGGTCTTAAAAGACGAATCAGCGGCCGGATCGAGGCCGAACAGGTGACCCAGCGCACGGAAAAAGCCCTGCGCCAGGTGGCTAAAAGCGCACAGATCCGCGGCTTCAGACCGGGCAAGGCGCCCAAGGCGATGCTCGAGCGACGCTTCGGCTCACAGATCAAGGCCGACGTGGCCGCCGAACTGCTCGAGGAATATTTCCCCCTGGCATTGGAGCAGAGCAAGGTCGAGCCGATCAGCCCGCCGGAAGTCGAACGCGCCGAGATCGAGGACGACGGCTCGATGGCCTTCGATATTGTCGTCGAGGTGGCGCCCAAGCTGAACCTGGGTGAGTACAAAGGGCTGACCGCCAAGCGTCCGAAATTCGAGATCAGCGACGAGGAGGTCGAGCAGCGCGTGGCGCAGGTCCGCGAACAGCACGCGACCATCGAGCCGCTGGAAGAAGAACGTCCGCTGGCCGACGGCGACTGGGCGCAGATCGACTTCAAGGGGATGCTTGATGGCGAGCCGTTCGAGGGCGGAACCGCCGAGAACTACCGGCTGCAGGTCGGAGCCAAGCGGATGATCGAGGATCTGGAACAGGGTTTGATCGGCATGGTTAAGGACGAGCAACGCGAAATCCCGGTCAAGTTCCCGGACAACTACGGCAACGCCGAGCTGGCCGGCAAAAATCCCGTGTTCGAGGTCAAACTGCGCGAGATCATGCAGCGCATTGTGCCCGAGGCCGACGACGAGCTGGCCAAGGACGCGGGCGAGGAATCATTCGCAGCGCTGTGCGACAAACTGCGCGACGAGATCGAACAGACCAAGGCCAAGCAGGCCGACAACGCGGCGCAGGAGAGCCTGCTCGACGAACTGCTCACACAAAATCCACTCGAGGCTCCGGCCAGGTTGGTCGAACGGCGGCTGGACGCGATGCAAGAGCAGCTCAAACGCAACTTGGTGAGGCAGGGGCTGCCCGAGGATCAGGCCGCGGGCCTGGTCGATTCCACACGCGAATCGGGACGCGAGCGGGCCCAGCGCGAAGTCAAGGTCGGCTTTATCCTCAGCGATGTGGCCAAGGCCGAAAAGATCGAGATCTCGGACGAGGAGATCGAGGCCAAGTACGCCGAGATCGCCCAGTCCGCGAACAACAGCGTGGAGCAGGTCGCGGCGATGTTCCAAAAGCAGGGTCAGGTCGAGGCGCTACGCAGTCAGC
This sequence comes from Candidatus Alcyoniella australis, assembly GCA_030765605.1. Taxonomy (NCBI): domain Bacteria; phylum Candidatus Lernaellota; class Candidatus Lernaellaia; order Candidatus Lernaellales; family Candidatus Alcyoniellaceae; genus Candidatus Alcyoniella; species Candidatus Alcyoniella australis. Next base: position 16,918 of record JAVCCG010000041.1, on the reverse strand, counting down.
TCGCCGATGAGAAGACCATTGAGCTGCTGATGTCTCATGCTACGATAGTCGACGTGGAGCCCGAGCAGCCGCAGACCGACCCGCAACAGGAAGAAAACGAGAGCGAGAACAACCAGGCCGAGGCGGACGAGGACTAACCCGTCGGGCGAGAATTGAACGGAGGGACAATGCCGCTGGTACCGATCGTCGTCGAACAGACTTCCAAGGGCGAAAGGCAGTACGACATCTACAGCCGCCTGCTCAAGGACCGGATCATTTTCCTCAGCGGCGAGATCGACGACATATCGTCCAACCTGGTGATCGCCCAATTGCTGTTTCTTGAGAGTCAGGATCCGGACCACGACATCTTTATATACATCAACTCACCCGGCGGCGTGATCAGCGCCGGGCTGGCGATCTACGACACGATGCAGTACATCAAACCCAGCGTGAGCACAGTCTGCGTGGGCCAGGCCTCGAGCATGGGCGCGATCCTGCTCGCCGCCGGGACCAAGGGCCGCCGACAGGCCCTGCCCCACGCACGGGTGATGATCCACCAGCCGCTGGGCGGCTTCTCGGGTCAGGCCTCGGACGTGGACATCCACGCCCGGGAGATCATCAGGGTGCGCAAGGAGATCGACGAGATCCTGGCCAGCCACACCGGGCACACCCTTAAAAAAATCTCGCATGATTCGGAGCGCGACTTCTTCATGACCGCCAAGGAGGCCAAGGACTACGGCCTAATCGACGAGGTGATCGTCAGGAATCCGTCGCCGCCATCCAAGTGATTGTGGTGCAGACCATGGCGCCGCGCGGCGGCGTCATGCAATATGCGATGCGAAACACGGAGCACTAGATGAGCCCAGGTTACGACAACAGCCACAACCTATCGTGCAGCTTCTGCGGCAAGAGTCAGCGCGAGGTCAAGAAGCTGATTGCCGGCCCCAACGTCTACATCTGCGACGAGTGCATCGATCTGTGCAACGACATCCTGCTCGAGGACCAGACCGGCGAGCCCCAGGAAAGCACGTTGGGCGATGTGCCCAAGCCCAAAGAGATCAAGTCGATCCTCGACCAGTACGTCATCGGCCAGGAGCTGGCCAAGAAGACGCTGAGCGTGGCGGTCCACAACCACTACAAACGCATCAAGCGCAGCAGCGAGGCCTCGGACGTCGAGATCGCCAAGAGCAACATCCTGCTGGTCGGTCCCACCGGCTCGGGTAAGACCCTGCTGGCGCAGACCCTGGCCAAGATCCTCAACGTGCCGTTTACCATCGCCGACGCCACCTGCCTGACCGAGGCCGGTTACGTGGGCGAGGATGTCGAGAACATCATCCTGAGCCTGGTGCAGAACGCCGACTTCGACATCGAGCGCGCCCAGAAGGGGATCATCTACATCGACGAGATCGACAAGATCTCGCGCAAGTCCGATTCGCCGTCGATCACGCGCGACGTGTCGGGCGAGGGCGTGCAGCAGGCACTGCTGAAGATCATCGAGGGGACCGTGGCCAACGTGCCGCCCAAGGGCGGCCGCAAGCACCCGCAGCAGGAGTTCCTGCACGTCGACACCACCAACATCCTGTTCATCTGCGGCGGCGCTTTCCACGGGCTGGACGAGATCATCCGCGCGCGCATCGGCGAGAGCTCGATGGGATTCGGCGCGGACATCAAAAGCAAAAAGGAGCAGGACCTCTCCGAGGTGCTCGCCAGCGTGCGGCCCGAGGATCTGCTCAAGTACGGCCTGATCCCCGAGTTCATCGGCCGCCTGCCGGTGCTGGTGACCCTCGAGGAGCTAAACGATTCAGCGTTGGTCCAAATCCTCACCCGCCCCAAGAACTCGCTGGCTAAACAGTACCAAACCCTGTTCAAGATGGAGGACGTCAAGCTGACGTTCACCGATTCGGCGCTCTCGGCCGTGGCCAAAGAGGCGATGGGTCGCAAGAGCGGAGCCCGCGGCCTGCGGGCGATTCTCGAGGGGATCATGCTCGAGATCATGTACGAGCTGCCCAGCCAGTCCAACGTTAAAGAGGTCGTGGTCGGTGAAGAGGTGATCCTGGGCAAACAGCAGCCGATCATCATTTACGAAAAGAAGAAGGTCGCCGGCGCCAAGGCCAAGGCCGGCGCGCCCACGGCAGTCAAGGCCGGATGACCAAAGGAGCCCGATGAGCGAGTTCGACACTGACAACAACGAGCCTCAGGCGAGCGGCGCGCGCAAGCTGCTGCCGCTGCTGCCGTTGCGCGATATCGTCGTTTTTCCGTTCATGGTCGTGCCGCTGTTCGTCGGACGCGACAAGAGCATCGCCGCCTTGGAAGAGGCGATGGGCAAGGACAAAGAGATACTGCTGTGCGCCCAGCAGGACGCCAAGATCGACGAGCCGGCCGAGGCCGACATCTACCGCGTGGGCACCATCGGCAACATCATCCAGATGCTGCGGCTGCCCGACGGCACGGTCAAAGTGCTGATCGAGGGCCGAGCGCGGGCCCGCATCCGCGAATACATCCCCAACGAGGAATTTTTCCTGGTCTACTGCGAACAGCTCGACGACGGCGTGGGGGACGCGGTGGAGACCGCGGCGCTGGTGCGCTCGGTACACGCGACCTTCGAGACCTACGTCAAGCTCAACAAGCGCATCCCGGCCGACATGGTCAACAACATCCAGTCGATCGAAGAGGCCTCGCGCCTGGCCGATACGCTGGTGGCCCACCTGTCGAACCTCAAGATCGAGGAAAAGCAGGCGGTGATCGAGACCATCGACGCGACCGAACGGCTGGAGAAAATCTTCGGCCACATGCGCGCCGAGATCGAAATCCTGCAGGTCGAGCGCAAAATCAAGAGCCGCGTACGCAAGCAGATGGAGCGCACCCAGAAGGAGTATTACCTCAACGAGCAGATGCGCGCGATCCAGAAAGAGCTGGGCGAGCGCGACGAGTTTAAAAGCGAGCTGCGCGAGCTCGAAGAGCTGCTGGCCAAAAAGAAGCTCAGCGCCGAGGCGACAACCAAGGTCAAGTCCGAGATCAAGAAGCTCAAGATGATGAGCCCGATGAGCGCCGAGGCCACGGTGGTGCGCAACTACATCGACACCATCCTCAGCCTGCCCTGGGACGATAAGACCGAGGACAAAATCGAGCTGCGCGAGGCCGAACGGATCCTCGACGAGGACCACTTCGGGCTCAAACGGGTCAAGGAACGGATCGTCGAGTACCTGGCGGTGCAAAAGCTCGTGGGCAAAATCAAGGGCCCGATCCTTTGCCTGGTCGGCCCGCCGGGAGTGGGCAAGACAAGTCTGGGCAAATCGGTGGCCAGAGCCACCGGCCGCAAATTCGTACGGCTGAGCCTCGGCGGCGTACGCGACGAGGCTGAGATCCGCGGCCACCGCCGAACCTACATCGGCGCGCTGCCGGGCAAGATCATCCAGTCGCTACGCAAGGCCGGCAGCAACAACCCGGTGTTCCTGCTCGACGAGGTCGACAAGATGTCCTCGGACTTCCGCGGCGACCCGGCCTCGGCGCTGCTCGAGGTGCTCGACTCGGAACAGAACCACGTGTTCAACGACCACTACCTCGACCTGGACTACGACTTGAGCGAGGTGATGTTCATCACCACGGCCAACGTACTGCACCATATCCCGGCGCCGCTGCAGGATCGGATGGAGATCATCCGCCTAGCCGGCTACACCGAGCAGGAACAGTTCCAAATCGCCCGACGCCACCTGATGGCCAAGCAGCTCGAGGCCCACGGCCTAAACGACGAGCGGCTGCAGATCAGCGACAGCGCGCTGATGATGATAATCCGCAATTACATACGCGAGGCCGGCGTGCGCAACTTCGAGCGCGAGATCGCCTCGATCTGCCGCAAGGTTGCCAAAGAGGTGGTGCGCGACGAGATCACGCGGCCGATCCGCATCACCGCGCGCAACCTGAGCCGCTACCTGGGTATCCCGCGCTTCCGCTACGGTCAAATCGAAGAGAAGGACCTAGTCGGCCTGACCAACGGCTTGGCCTGGACCGAGGTCGGCGGCGAGCTGCTGGCCACGGAGGTCTCGGTAATGCCCGGCAAGGGGCGCCTGACAATCACCGGTTCGCTGGGCGACGTGATGCAGGAGAGCGCGCAAGCCGCGATGAGCTACGTGCGTTCGCGCGCCGAGGCGCTCAAGCTCGACCCCAAGTTTTACCAGCGCGTCGATCTACACGTGCATGTCGGCGAGGGCGCGATTCCCAAGGACGGGCCCTCGGCCGGAATCACCATGGCCACCAGCATCGCCTCAGCCCTGACGCGCATTCCGGTCAAACGCGACGTGGCGATGACCGGCGAGATCACCCTGCGCGGCCGCATTTTGCCCATCGGCGGTCTCAAAGAGAAGGTCCTCGCCGCGCACCGCGGACAGATCCGCACAGTGATTCTGCCCAGGGAAAACGAGAAGGATCTCAAGGAGGTCCCCTCCTCCGTGCTCAAGCAGCTGCGACTGGTACTCGTGGAAAACATGGACGATGTGCTGCGTGAAGCGCTTCAGCTCGCGCAGCCTGACGAGCTGTTCAGCCATGAGCCCACCGAGCACCACGACGAGCAGCTGCAAGCGCCGGAATACCGCGAAGTTCGAGGTCCGCTCTCCTGAAAGCCCCGCCAGCATAGCGTTTGCGCCCGTTTTTTCTTGACAGGCTTTCTCTCGTCTGTGTTATAAGTGCATTAGACGAATATCCTTTTAAGGGGGGATTGATCATGAACAAGGCGGAACTGGTAGCTGCGATCGCCAAGGACTCCACATTGACCAAGGCGGATGCCGAGCGCGCGTTGAACTCGATGGTCGTCAACGTCAAAAAGGCGCTGAAGAAAAACCAGAAGGTAAGTCTGGTGGGCTTCGGCACCTTCTACGTCACCAAGCGCAAAGCGCGCACCGGGCGCAACCCGCAGACCGGCGCAACGATGAAAATCAAGGCGTGCAAGGTGCCCAAGTTCAAACCGGGCAAGGCACTCAAGGACTACGTCTAGCCCTACTAAGGTTGGACATCCTAAAAAGGCCGGGCGCCGATGGTGCCTCCGGCCTTTTTTTAGCCTGGTCCATGACGCGACGCGTTATGTTTTTTTTCGCCCTCGCGCCTTGACTTGAAAAGCCGTGTGGTAAACCCTTTGCCCTCGCCCGTAGCGTGCGCCGCGGCGAAGGCTCAGGCGGCGATGCGGGACGATCAGGGCGGATAGCTCAGTTGGCAGAGCAACGGCCTTACACGCCGTGGGTCGCAGGTTCGAGCCCTGTTCCGCCCACCAGTTCGCACCCGGTTGTAGGGGTTGTCTAATACGCTTGACAGCCGATGCAAAGCCCCTATAATTGGCAGCCTCTTTTGGCACCGCAGATATGCGGGGTTGTAGTTAAGCTGGTTATAACGCCGGCCTGTCACGCCGGAGGCCGCGGGTTCGAGTCCCGTCAACCCCGCCAGAGTTTATGCCCGCAATCGCCCTTGGTTGCGGGCTTTCCTTTGTTCTGGTCACAAAACCCGTCACACTTTGCGCGACTGTGACCAGCACTGTGACCACCATCGCCGATCGACCCGAACCGTTGCGCTGACGCACTGCGTCGCACACTCCCTACTCCCACTACGAGATGCGCTTCTTAGTTGCGAGGGATACCACCACGCCGTCCGCGTCATCCTCATCCAACTCTAAGCCCGCGGCCAAGATCTCCACGGCCTCGCGCGTAGCATCCGGCGCCAGATTGTCGCTCGCCAAAAACAGATCAGCCATCATCGAGCCGTTGAATCAACGCAATCGAACCCGCGTTTCGTTCTTTTTCAATTGAAACGGCCCGAAAGAGATTGATCCCGATGGATGGCAGGGTCGCCCCTGGTGCATAGTCGTGTGGAAAACCCGTTGTCCGCACACACCGCCGCATCAATGAACGATTCCCGCTGATTGTCGGAGGTCGCCGAACCCTACGCTGCGTCGCGCCACTCGTAGCGATGGTCGTGGGTTCCGAAAATTTCGTCCATGTTGATTTCACTTGCTTTTTCGAGATTGTCTTGAAATGCTTTTCGGCATGAAAATCTTGCTTGAAGCCACGATACTAATCTGTCTGAACCTCTTGCTCTTCGGCTATGTCCAGCGGAAAATGGCGATTTTGGTTCTTGCCCAACGGAATCAGATCATCGTTCTCAAACGCTCTGTGAAAAAGTCGAGGCTTAGGGAACGGGACAGACTTCTCTGGACATTTCTTTCCAAGTGCTGGGGCGACTGGAAATCCCATCTCATCATTGTCAAACCAGAAACAGTCATTCGATGGCAACGTCGCCGATTCAAGGACTACTGGCGCAAGCTGTCGAAACCGAAAAAGAAAGTGGGCAGACCGCCCATTACCCCGGAGCATATTGATTTCATCAGGCGCATTTCCGCCGATCACCCGGACTACAGCGGGAAGAAAATCTCTGGAATGCTGAGGGAGCTTTTTGGAGTCGAGCATGCGGCGAGCACGGTGAATCGATACCGGGTCAAAAAGTCGAAGCCTCCTCGTGGAACTCAACAATGGAGCACCTTTCTGAAGAATCACGGATTTGAAATCTGGTCCTTTGACTTCTGCACTCAATTCACCTTTTTCTTCGCCCGGATTTACATCCTCGTCATTATGGAACTGGAAAGCCGACAGATCGTCTACTTTGCAGTGAACCTGAATCCAACGTTGGATTGGTTGAAGCAGCAAATTTGTCAAGCCACCTGGGATGAATCTCCCAAATTCCTGATCCATGACAACGATGGTATCTTTGGCCAGTTGGGGAAGTCCGTCAGAGTCAAATTCAACGGTAAATCTGTTTCCTGTCGATCTTCGCTAGACTACTGGTTGGTTCATACGATGAATATTCGGGGAATTCCGACTCCATTTGAAGCACCCAATGCGAACGCGTTCTGCGAGCGATTGATCGGCACACTACGACGGGAATGCCTGGATCACATGCTTATTTTCAACGAACGGCAATTGTTTCGCATCCTGAGAGAGTTTCGGGACTTTTACAATCAAGAACGTTACCACCAGGGCATCAGGCGCATTCCCAAACCATCAGAGGATATTCCTTCGAGCCGAAACCTGGAAGGCAAGGGCAGGGTGGTGGCAACACCGGTTTTGAATGGCCTGCATCACAGCTACCGGCTCGTGGCGTAGACATCTGGCTCAGGCAGTTTTCGAAAGAAACCGTTGTCTTCTGACCAATTACTGGCCCAACAGCCGATGGACTCGTTTGTGGACAACGCTCCATTTTCTTCTGCAAATGAAAAGTAGATCATTCCCCGAGTTGATTGACGCGACCACTTTCCCAAATACCCTGTTTTGATGCCAGCAAATCGTCCAATGAACGCCGAGAAATGTTAAAATCAGGCGCGGATGGAGTTTTAGGTACCCACGGCCCCGGCCGAGTTCCGGCGAGCCCCCCCCCAATTCCCATCAAAACCTACGTGCACGGGTTGACGTCGGATCCCCTCCGCAGTATTCTCACGTCAATCTCAGGCGGACGTTGACGTGCCGTCAAGGAGCAACGAGTGCCCGCAGATGATCGCTGGTTTTCGGTAGATGAAATCGCCGAGCACTTCGGCGTGAGCAAGGACACCGTATACGCCTGGCTCACCGCAAAGGGGATGCCCGGCCACCGGGTCGGGCGCTTCTGGAAGTTCAAGAAGGACGAGGTCGATGAGTGGATCCGCGCGGGAGGTGCCGCTGCGTCGACAACCGAGAACGACAGCCCACCTGGGGGCGAGCACGGCGCGGGTGTTCGGAAAACCCAGTAGGAGGTGACGGTCATCATGGCTTGGAAGTGCGGCACATGCGGACAGCAAGTCTATGGCGACAAGTGCCCGAAATGCGGCGAAGAGGAGGGTGCAGAGGACTTCGCTCGGGCATTCGGCGTCCATGACCAGCTGTACGGCCAGGCTGGTCCATCGAAGGAGCGTGAGCCGCCGTCGGGCGCCTGCATTGTTGCGAGTGCGTGCCGCGGGCCGGACTCGCCCCTCGTTGCGGGCCTTCGGCAAGTCCGGGACTCGGCGATCTCTCGCGACCCAGTGGCTCGAGACTTCTTTCACGTCTTTTGGAGTCGCTACTACGAGTGGTCCCCGGCAGTCGCTCGGATTGCTGCTGAGGATCGTGAGGTGGCGGAGCACATCCGCTGGGCCTTCCTTGACCCGTGGCTCGCGTGGCTGGAGTTCGCCTCGCTTGTCGGTCGAAGCGGGACGGCTGAACTCACAGATGAGGAGCGTCGTGACATCTTGGAGCGCCTCGACCGGCGCCTGGGGGCTTGGCTCTCGGAGCTGCCCGCCCGCATGGAGTCGAAGTGTCCGGCCGACCCCTCGGAGCTTCTTGCAGCGTTCGAGCGATTCCGCCAGGACGCCTGCAGGGTCTTTGACCGCGATGAATAGGACGTGGAGCGGGTGGCGATGCGTATCTTCGACAGGTTCATTGCCAAGAACGGCTGTCCGGATGCGGCAGCGGCCAACTCGTTCCCCTCAAGCGGCGGCGATCAGGACCGCACGCACCTTGCGCGGACTGCGGTGCCAGCCGCAGCATCCGGCGAGATGCATCCTGCCACAATCGTCTCCTGGACGCAGTCGTTTCCTGGTCTTGACCATCATCTCGTCCATCCGCCAGGGCCCGCTTCCGCCCGCTGGTGTCCCAGTGCCGCCGCGACTGCCGCTCAGATGCCGTACCGGGAGCCAGCGTGGCCACTCGTCGCAGGAAGCCATGCTCACCGCCCGTTTGGTCTATCGAGTATGAAGGGGCTGAAGCGTGAAGAGCCGGTCCAGGTCGATGGCAACCTGCAGGTAATCCCAGACGCCCTGTTGGCCATGGGGGAGTTCAGATGAACTGGGAAGCCCTACGGAAGGACGGACATACTTCGGCAACGCGTATCCACAACGCGTTTCGGGATCGCTGGTTCGATTCAAAGTTGAAGGACTACGGCAAGCCCGGCGGTCTCTTCGAAGTCCAAGCAGATCTCGCTGCCGATGAGATATGGTGCAATGATGTGATGTTCCGCCAGGAATATCGTCTGGCCGACTACGGTCCCGAGCAGTACAGGGACTGGCAAGTCGCCAAGTAAGGACTGTGCTTGCGAGAGCTGTTCCGGCTTCGACCCAAAGAAGAAGACCGTGTACCTCGTCACCACGGATCCGTACAAGGGGAGCGAGGACGATGGCTGGGAGGTGTTGAGGTCGATCTGTCCAGAGTACTCGGATGTTGTCTGGTGCGAGAGGACATTTCAGGGCAAGCGACTGGGCGGGATTAGCCTTGTCTACTTCGTAGTGCCTAACAGGCGGAGAACTGATTTCGACGTCGAGGCAGTCTGTGCGGCGGTCGACACAGAGTTCGCAACGGTGAAGGGAAAGGCGTCGGAGTCTCGGCAGCACGAGAGTGATGCGCCTCCGGAGGAAATCAAGAACTCGATTGACCAGCTCGAGAACGTCGTCCTCCGTTCGAGCATTGGGCAGTCGGCTGCCGGCAGCCCCAAGCAGGCTTCGTCGGGAGCCCAAGAGCGCAGCTTCCTCATCGTGGCTCATTCCCTGGAAGACGCGTGGTCGCAGGCCCTTGAGCAACTGCCCGCGGGTTTGGACATCACCTCTCAGGACTGGATCAACCTCGGTCTTGCCGCGACCATCAAGGGCGTCGGATTGGACACCGACTCGGCATTTGCCAATGCTGAGGCAGAGCTGCCCGACAATGCGGAGGTAGCTGAGCGGAAGGTCTTGCGTGAGCCTGGCGCGACAACGCTCGAGGTGGAGGCGCTCGACGAGAACGATGCGAGGTCCGAAGCCGAGGCCCGGATAGAAGAGGACGACGAGGTCCGCGAGGTGGCGTTGACGAAGCCCGGTCGAAGAGGCTTCATCGGTATTGGCAGGCGGCCTGGCGAATACGAGGTGTCGGTGCGCCGACAGGCCGTCGTGGAGGTCGCCTATCGCCCACCCTTGGAAGTGCGCCTCGCCGTTGATGACAGACCATACGAACTTCGCAACCCGAGATATGCCTCAGGGAAACCGCTCAGCGAGCTTCTCGGTGCGATCGTCCTGGCACCGGAAGGGGAGGCAGTTGCCGTAGCCGCGTCAAAGGTGGCCGTCGGAACCATCGAGGACACGGCTGGTACCTGGATTAGCAGGGTCCTCAAGCAGGGCCCCCTGCACCCATGCGAGCATGGCCGGACGCGATCCCTCTACCGGGCCGCGGCCCGCGGCGCTTCCGGTGTGCTGGACGAGGTGGTTCAAGCGGGAATCGAAGCCTGTCACGGGAGGACTGGCGGAGCCTTCCCGCCTGAGCCCGTCAAGAGCCACGACTACAAGGTCCGGGCTATGGAGTCGAACGACAAGACCGGGAGTCCTTTCTTCGTAGTCGTCGTCTATCGAGGCACCTGAATGACATGATGGGTTTTGTTTCGCGACTATTCGGCAGAGACCTGAAGGACTCCACGAAAGGGGTTAAACAATGTCTGAAAAAACAATTGATGTTGAGGCCAATTCCTTAGAGGAGGCCAGGCAACAAATTAGAGCTCAGATACCCGAGGGTCTTCACCTCCTCTCGGAAAAAGTGCTCTCAGATGGAAACCCCAAGACAATAAAAGCTGATTCAGAAACAACGGAAGCAGCCTTTGCGAAAGTGCAAAGTCAAATCCCTGGCGACGCGAACGCCATAACAAAGAAGGAAATTACGGCTCCAGGACCAACTTCTATTATTATCAAAGCGTTCGATGAGCAAAATGCTAAAACACAGGTGGAGAAGCAAATTAGTAATACCGCGATACTCAAAGCCATCCGACTAGTGGCCTCAGGCAAGAAAGGGTTTTTAGGATTTGGGAAGAAGCCAAACCAATATGAGGCTGACATATTTCAGCAAGCCGTTGTCGAAGTTACATACAAACAGAAGGCAAGAATATCTGCTAAAATAGGTAAATTTAAGCGGTCAGCTAATGAAATGCAAAAGCTTGACAGCGCGGACCGCAACAACAGTCCTGTGGAAATAATTTGCGAACAATGCGGGAGAGAATGCAAAGCGTTGGGTAGACCTCTTGGCGAAGGCACAGTTATGGTGTTTACACCAGATGTTGCGATCATAGCATCAAGATACTGCGAAAAGTGCAATATTGTGGTATGTGGAGGATGTACTGGCGTGTCGCGTTTTGACACAGGGATGAGACTGTCTGGGAGGCCTTGTCCTCAATGTGGAGGAGAGACAACTTACGCAGCAGCATCCCACCTGCGAAAAACAAAGACAAAATTAATATGAAATCAATCTTTTCACACCTTCTGATAGGTTACATTTTGACATTTATTTCACTTTACTTCGAGTGTGCATCTAATATAATCTAGTACCTCTCTGGCAGACTTTACATAGGGGCTTTGGAGGCGACTAAATATACTTAGAGCTTCAGTTATAAGTGGAAGAGCCTCCTTGTACTTCTTCATATCTCCCGCCAGAATCGCTGCTTGATTATATAAGGAAATAGCGATTTCCATGGGCCGCCCAATTTCCCGGCAAATACGTTCTTGTTTCTCGTACACTGCGATTGCATCTTGCAATTCGCCTCGCTGGGAAAGAATGCCAGCCTGATTACCGAGGGAATTGGACAATCCGTACTTATTCATCAATTCACGACATATCCTTTCCTGGTCTTTTAGCAAGACCATTGCGCCATCCAGATCACCGAGCTCCTTAAGAATCAACGCCTGGTTACCAAGAGACGATTGTAAACTATTTTTTAATCCCAGTTGGCGACAGATTTGTTCTTTCTCCTTATAAAGAGCCATTGCGGTCTTAAGGTCGCCTTTGTCGGCCAATATGTTGGCTTGATGGCCGAAGGATCTTTGCAGTCCATCCTTGATTCCATGCTCACGACATATTCGCTCCTCCTCCTTGTGCAAAGCCATGGCACCATCGAGATCGCTTCGTGAATAAAGAATTAGAGCCTGATTGCCCATAGATAATGATAAACCATGCTTGTTGTCCATTTTCCGGTATATTTTCTCTTCCTTCTTGTGCAAAGCCATTGCACCATCGAGATCGCCGCGTGCTTTTAAAAGCAATGCTTGGTTACCCAAGGAAATAGATAGCATATGCATATCTCCTAATTGTCGGCATATTTTTTCTTGCTCCTTGTGGAGAATCATTGCTCCTTCGAGATCGCCGATATTTTTAAGAATTGTTCCTTGGTTTCCCAGAGAGGCAGACAAGCCAACTCGATCACCAATTCGTCTGCAAATCCCTTCTTGTTCCTTTAGCAAGTCCATCGCCTTTATCAATTCGCCCAAATCTTTAAAATTAACTGCTTGATTGCCAAGCGATGAAGATAAGCCATCTTCATTTTGCATTTTTCGACATATTGTTTCCTGTTCCTTTAGCAAAATAATCGAGCCATTTAGATCACCCAGATTTCTAAGTATCAAGGCCATAGCACCTAGCGAGACAGAAAGGCCTTTCCTGTCTCCCAATTTTCGGCATATTTGTTCCTGTTCCTTATGAAGAACCATAGCACTATCATACTCGCCTCTGTCGAATAAAATTGATGCCTGATTATGAAGAATCCTTTGCAGGTTGGCATAATCATGGATAGAGCGATAGTATTTTCTTTGGGTATTTCTAAGTTTCAATGCTTCATCAATGTACCCCTTTGAATAAAACAGGTCTGAAAGTACAAAAAGAAACTCAATATATTCAGAAGGATTGTCGAGAATTTTCTCATACACTTTCACACAAGTAACCGTTGAATTCTCCTCAATCTTTTGCCAATAAGCACGTAATTCGAATTGGTTCTTTATGTACGCGGCCGCAAAAAAAGGCAGATCCTCAAAACAGCTCTTTAGTCGTTTCCATTCACGGGCTTCAGCAAGCTGCCACGGCAGTTCATCCACTTTGCGGTCGTTGATATCGCGCATGGTGAAGTAGTCTGCGATTTGCACGTGCGCGGCTTTCTCGGCATCCGGCATGTTCAGATATCGATCATGCACGGCCTGCCGCAGAAACTCGTGAAAAAAGCCGATGAGCCCGGAACGAAGCACGAGAGATTCGTCCATAGCCAGGTGAGGGGGCGACCAGGCCAATGGCGGTATGTTCAGGATGTCGAGGAGTTCGGATTCCGACAGCCCCCGCCTCGCCGCCCACAACAGAGACATGGCGTCGCGCACCAACGCTGGTCCGTAGTCGTCTTCGAGCCGGGCCAGGACTAACTCGTACAGCTCTTTCGGATTTCGCGCCTGAAGATACTGCTCAATGCGGCGCGGGATTTCCTTTTGAATGCCAAACACACGTAGTTCATCGAGTAGGGCACGGACGAAAAGCGGATTGGCCGATTGCGGAGTCGACGCGATCGAATCAACTTGATCGTCGGGAAGCGACTTGGTGAACAGGTGGAGATATTTTTGAATCAGCTCGCGTCTTTCCTCGTACGCCAGCGGCAAGATTTCCATTGTCGGCCAGCCGCGCCTTTTCAATTCATCCAATGGACGCCCTGGAAGGGTGGACATGATCAGCTGAACCTCGGGCGGAACGAACTCCGGCAGCCAAACTAGGTCGGGTGCCTGGTCGCGGTCTTCAAGCTGGTTTAGTCCATCGAGCACCAGAACCAAGCGCCCGCGAGCCGCGGCCATGGAGAGCCAGTTGGGGAATTCGGCGCGCAGCTTTTCGGGAGTGTCCGGCAACTCATCGGTCATAGTGTCCCGCTGCTTGATCTCCCCCATGATCCTGCGAAGCATCACCGCCCAATTGGCGCTGTCGGCGTTGCTACCAATAAAGTGCACCAAGAAAAACACTTTCGGGTTTTCCTTCTGAAACTTGATCGCCCAATTGGCCAGCAGGGCGGATTTCCCCGATCCGGATTCGCCCAGGATCACGAGCGGCGCGCCGTCTTCCCGCATATGCTTGTCCAGGGTGTCGAAGTATTCCTTCCGCCCGACATAGACCCTAGCCCGGCTTTCAGCAAACATCTCGTGGTCCAACCGCATACGGTCCAATGGCGTCAACTTCTGGTCGGGGTAATCCCGATCAATGGCATCCATGAGGTCTTTAAAGGCCAATTGCCCCGCAGTTTCCGGGTCGGAGTAGTTCTCTTTGACCGGGAAACCTTCGGCCTTAATCCTTGTTTTTAGCTTCTTGAGCTTTTCCGCCGATGTCTCGTTGTCCGATGGAACAGTCAGTGGGCTGGCCGGATCTCGGAAGTAGAAAAAGGCGTGATCCGCCATTGCTGGGTTGTTCAACACGCCGTGCAATATTTCCAGTTCGGTGACGCTTTTTTCCAGGTGTTCGGCGAGCCAGGGCATTTCCCTGATCAACTCCGGGGGAATGGAATCGGGCACCCAACCGTAGCGTTCGCCCAACAGGCCGATGAAATACGGGCGGCAGTGCTCGATCTCAGCCAAACAGATGGGTAACACCTCGCCGCGCTCGGACTGCTCTTGCGTCACGCCCCAACGCAAATCGACCTCGGTGAATCCCACCCCGCGTTCGGCGCACATCTTGCGCAGTTGAGGGAAGATGTTCTTGATCAACTCGTCGCGCTCTTGCTGCATATCCTGGAAGGTGGAGGAGACGAAGACACGTACATTACGCGGCTTTTTTTCTCGCGGCCCTGAACCTTTTACCGGCGTCTGTTCTTTCATCGGGTACAGATTCTTTTCGCCGATGTTTTGGACCTATTGGATCGAATACTCTTTGCGCCAAAATCCCTTGACAATAAAAATATGTCCATTCTCCGCTCGTGATCGGGTGCTTCCTTGCTGAATTGTTGTCAGCATAACGCAGTCGGTATTTCGGGGCAACTTCTAACGCTGGACCCAAGCCCCGCCTGCGGCCGAACTTTGCCGTCAAGGATCCTGTCCCTCGCCAAAACTCATCCGGCAATGAAATCAGCATGTTGCGAGCATGGCTGAATCGGGCTACCTTGTCGACATGAAGGCTCAAAATCCGCTGAAAACGGTTCGTTTGCTGCTCGGCTTCCTGGGATATTGGTTCCGTTATAGCCCTGCCGAGAGTCGGCGGCCTGCACCATCGCTACGAGTGGCGCGACGTGGCGCAGGGCTCGCTGATTTCAGGTCGCCAGCGGGATACGTCGATCAGGCCGTGGTTTGTCCAGCTGTCGGACTTTTACTTGAACCATTGCACGGGCTGAGACTGCTGCCGATGGAGACCCGCTACTACGGATTAGCGATGACCCGAACCAAAGGTCGAAATCACCCGTGATCTGGTTTTGGCGAGCCACAGGACATTTACCACCCGATCCGCGTGCTTCAATGGAGCCGCGGTCCGGAGACCGCGGAGACCGGTGTGTTCGCCGGTAAAATTATCAAAGTAGAGCAGCTTCAATGGAGCCACGGTCCGGAGACCGTGGAGACACCTCGCATGCTACCCGCTCCAGGTTAGTCCAGTGTATGCTTCAATGGAGCCACGGTCCGGAGACCGTGGAGACCAGTTATATGCTTGCGTTGCTCGCGGTATCCTATCATGGCTTCAATGGAGCCTGTCGCTCGCCAAAAACAGATCGGCCATCATCGAGCCGTTGAATCAACGCAATCGAACCCGCGTTTCGTTCTTTTTCAATTGAAACGGCCCGAAAGAGATTGATCCCGATGGGTGGCAGAGTCGCCCCTGGTGCATAGTCGTGTGGAAAACCCGTTGTCCGCACACACCGCCGCATCAATGAACAATATCTGCTGATTGCCGTTGGCTGCCTGATCCTACGCCGCGTCGCGCCACTCGTAGCGATGGAGCAGGCCGCCGACTCTCGGAAGGGCCACAATTCGTGCAGCATACGAAGTGCGGCGTTGGGCGGGCCGTGGAATCGGGGAATCTTTACCAAGCCTGTAGTGGCAGCGGTCGGCGCTGTAGTAGGCGACGTACTCGCGCAGCAGCCTCATGGCGTGGCGCTCGTTGAAGACTATGACATGATCGAGTAATTCGTTGATTTCATTAATGGACGAGTTTTGGCGAGGGACAGGCGCCCCGACATGGTGAACCTCCACTGAGTCCACGTTACTGCCGGGCGGAGAGGAAAAGAAGGGCGGGACGTCAACGTCGTCGCCGCCACCGGCTCGAAAGGCCGCCGTCGAGACGCCCGCTACTTCTTCTTGGGACCTGAGGGCAGGGGCACCTTCTTCGCGGCTGCGGCCGCCTGGGCGCGTTTCTTTTTGTCCTCGCCTTGCTTCTTGTTCTTGTTCTTGGATTTCTCAGACTTGTCGCCCATTGGTTCCACCTTTCTCTAGGCGGTAATTGCAGCACATCAGTGAACGCGCTGTCAAGAAAGGAAGCGTTGAAATTCTCGACGGCTTTCGATCGCGAGGGCTTGGAGATCGATTTTGTATCGACGACTGGTGGCGGTCAAACCCCTCGCGCGCGGAGGTCGTTTGATACGACCCTCATGCATGGGGCGTTTTCATGGCCTTCCAATGGGATTCCCAAGGGAATCATTGTGGCTCGCCAAAATTAGATCGCGCGTGATTTCGCCCGCGGATTGATGTCCTCGTTCCTCCAATTTGTTCTTTGACGCCGAGTTTTGATCGGTGGCCAGCGGTCGCTTTTGGCGGGAGCATCGGCCCGGGCGCGAATTCAAGTGGAAATTCCAACAGCAGGACACACCCCCAGCGTCGATGGGAGCTTCCTGCCGTCAGCCCGACACGCCCGAACCCTACGCTGCGTCGCGCCACTCGTAGCGATGGTGCAGGCCGCCGACTCTCGGAAGGGCCACAATTCGTGCAGCATACGAAGTGCGGCGTTGGGCGGGCCGTGAAACAGGGGCATCCTTGCCCAGTCCGTAATGGCAGCGATCGGCGTTGTAATAGGCGATGTACTCGCGCAGCAACTTCATGGCGTGGCGCTCGTTGAAGACGATGAGGACGCCACTTCGCATCGTGGACCGAACGATTGACGGGCGTGAATTATCTCATTCTGTCAACCGCCGAAAAAATAGTTGTTAACCAGTTTGATTGTTCTCGGCTTTTCTCTCA
>JAVCCG010000040.1 GCA_030765605.1 Candidatus Alcyoniella australis | reverse complement strand
GAGCTGGGCGTCCAGGGCGTGGGCCGCGAGGAGTTGCGCGGCCGGATGGTGTTGATCCGTCATTCGCTGAACCAGGCGCGAACCGTACTGCACGACCTGCTGGACATCCCGGTCAAACACGAGGAGCGCTCGCAGCTCGACGTCAACTCGGTAATCGAGGACAACCTGCGGCTGTTGGGACACCACCTGATCGGCCGGATCAAGGTACGCCGCGAGCTCGAACAGCTGCCGTCGATCACGGCCGGCCGCTCGGTGATCGACCAGGTAGTGTTCAACCTGTTGCGCAACGGTGTAACCTCGACGCCCAATGGCGGCAGGCTGCTGATCAAAACCTACGCGGGCACCGAATGCATCCTCATCGAAGTCGCCGACTCGGGCGAGGGGATTGCCGAGAGCCTCGTGGCCGAAACCATCTCGCCCGCCGTCGATCACACCGGCGAGGGCCTGCCCAACTACACCGTGGCGCACCGTCTGGTCAACGAAAACGGCGGGAGCCTGAGCATCGACAGCAAGCTGGGCTACGGCACGCTGGTGCGGGTCCGGTGGCCGCTGGATCGTTCGAGCGAAGTGCAGCACCCGTTGCTTGTGCTCGACGAACAAGAGACCGAGGGCTGACTATGCGGCGCGACATCTCCGGTTCGCTACTTTCACTGTTGATCGAGACGGCCGATGCATGTGAAGTCGATCAGTCCCGTCTGTTCGCCGCCGCGGCCCCGGACATCCGACGCTACACCGCGCCGCATCGTTTCTTCGCCTTCGAGACCTTCGAGCAACTGCTAAGCGCGCTTGCGTCGTTGGCCGACGGTCGGGCCGCCCCGATATCGATCGGGCGGCGTTTCATGACCCATCCGCAGTTCGGCCTGGGACGGCTGGCCCTCCCCGGTATCGACCAACCCGCCGACGTGATCAGGGCCGGAGTGATGCTGCTCGAGGAATCGATCCGGCCGCTGAAGGTCGCATCCCAGCCCGTGGGCCGCCGCACGCACCAGATTGCGCTCAAGCTCGACGACCGGCTGCCGCTGACGCAGTCGATCTCGGCGTTCCTGGTCGGAACAGTGCAGGGATTGCTCGATATGATCGACGCCCGGCGCAAGCGAATGGAGCTGCTCGACCTACAGCTTGCGGTGGAACAGCACCGGCCGGCGCCGCACATTAGCTTCGAGATCGGCGCGGGAAACGGCCTGTTCAAACTGATCCACAACCCCAAGGACCCCGAGGGCCCTGTGGTCGAGCGCCATCAGCTCGGGCAGCTGTCCTCGGACGGCAGCTTTGTGCTCAACGGCGTGCGCTACGGCGCGCCGCGCTCGCTGATCCAGCTCTCCTTCCGCCCGCGGACCCGGCGGCTGATTCAGCACGCCTGCTCCGCCTCGCCGGTCAAGGGCGGCCCGGACATGCGGCAGATGATCCGCGAGAACCGCGACGCCCTGCTGTCCATGGGACGACGGTCCGCGGACCTCGAACGGCGGGTCGAGGGCTTCAGCCGGATCACCGAGACGGTCAATATGTTCATCAACCAGATCAAGGCCGTGCCCAGCCTCAGCGAGTTGATCCAGCTGCTGGCCACGGCCACCTGCGGGCCGTTCGGCTTTGACCGCAGCCTGATTTTTCTGGTAAGCGACGACATGCTGAACATCGTCAGCTCGCACAATCCCTCCGACAGCGAGTGGGCCCAGGTCTGCTACTCGAGCCTGCAGGCCTCGCCGATCCGCCTGGTCAAAGGATTGTACGAGTTCGACGTGCTCGATGACGGTCGGCCGCGAGCGGTGAACAACGCCTCTCAGGATCAGCAGGTACCGCTGGTGCTCAAGAACTCGTGGAATTCCTCCTCGTACGCGCTCGTGCCGATCAGAGGCCGCGAACGCAGCATGGGACTGCTGCTGGTCGACCACTATTACAAACGGCGCGAGATCAATGAGGACGACCTGGATATCCTCAACTCGGTGAGCAACATCTCGGGCCTGGCCCTGGACAAGCTGTTGGTGATCGGCAGCCTCGAGGAGAAGGTCGACGAACGAACCCGCGCGCTCTCCAGCGCCAACAAGAAACTGACCCAGCTCTACCAGCGCGCCAAGGAGTCCGAGCACCTCAAGTCGATGTTTCTGGCCAACGTCAGCCACGAGCTGCGCACGCCGCTGAATTCGATCATCGGTTTCTCCAAGGTGATCCTCAGCGGCATCGACGGCGAGATCAACGACCAGCAGCGCACCGACCTGACCGTGATCCACAACGACGGCGTGCACCTGTTGGGGGTGATCAACGACATCCTCGACCTGACCAAGATCGAGGCCGGCCACATGGAGCTGCAAGCGGAAATAATGGACCTGGGCTCGACCATCGAGGACGTGGCGCGCACTGCCGCCGGGCTGCTGGGCGACAAGCCGATCGAGCTGCGGGTGGAGCTGGAGGACGACTTGCCGTCGATCTGGGCCGACCGGATGCGTGTAAGGCAGATCCTACTCAACCTGGTCAGCAACGCGATAAAATTCACGGACGAGGGGAGTGTCAAGATCAGCGCCTCGGCCAGGCCCCAGGAAGTGCTGGTGGCGGTCAATGATACCGGCAGGGGGATGAAGCCCGAGGAGATCCCCGTGGCGTTCAGCGAATTCCGCCAGCTCGACAACACGCCGGGGCGTCGCGCCGGCGGCACCGGCCTGGGACTGACGATCACCAGCAGCCTGGTCGCAATGCACGGCGGCCGGATCTGGGTCTCGTCCGAACCCGGCGTGGGATCGACATTCTACTTTACGCTGCCCATCAAGCCGACCGAGGCCGAAGGGGTGGATCAGGGGAATATAAATTGAGCACCAGGATTTTATACAT
>JAVCCG010000039.1 GCA_030765605.1 Candidatus Alcyoniella australis | reverse complement strand
GGTCGCTGGGAGTAGAGGTTGGCTGTATCGCCGCCCGCGAGTAGGTGCCACAGCAGATCGTAGTCGTGCTGTTGGTCCGACGCGACGCGGTCAAAGACCACGAAGCGCGCGCGGTCCACGAACGCCACGTGGCGCTCGATTTGGACCCCGGCGTAGGACGAACTGCCGCGGGCGTATTGCAGCGCCCCGAGGTCGAACCAGCGGTCGAGAAACGCGTCGTCCCCGCCATAGCCGACCCGGTTGGGCCCGGCGGGTCCGATCTGGTCGACCAGGATCAGGTTGTGATCGCGCCCCTGGTTGAGCTCGTCGTGCTGCGAGTAGTCGCCGTAGCCCGAGTCGATGGCGAACAGCTCGCCGTGGGCGTGGACGATCAGGCTCAGGCCGTCGGCGTGCTCGTGGCTGTAGCCGTGCTCGCGGATCCGGCCGTGCTCCGCGATGAAGAATCCGTAGACCGCGCCTTGGGACCAGTCGGAGCGAAAGACCGCGTTGCCCGCTTCCGGGAAATAGAACGAGGGCCCGAAAGTCGCTGCGGGCGGTTCGCTGCGGCCGTCCCACAATGTGTAGATGTCGGCGGCCAGGTCGGCGCACCAGATGGTGAACCACGGATGCGCTGGGCTGGTAAGCCAATCCCAGGCGAACAGCGGCTCGTCGTACAGCGCGGCGAGCAGCACGCCGAAGTTGTTGCGGTGCAGGCTGTCGTCCAGAGCCGGGCGCAGTCCGTCGGGCATGCGGATGCTCAGCGCCCACAGGTTGAGCTCGAGCCAGCGCGGGTTGTCCAAATAGTTGACCACCTCGTAGGGCTCCCAGCGGCAGTTGTTGCCGAAGAAGTCGCACGAGCGCAGATGCCAGGTGCGGTCCTCGCCCACCAGCCGCTGGTACGCGGCCCAGAACGGCAGCAGGTTGACGGTGGTGTACATGTAGTAGTACGGCCCCTCGGCCCAGCCCACGTCCGTGCCGTCGGCCCCGCCGTCGGTGGTCTGCACCGTGCACAGCAGGTCAACGGCGGTCGCCGCGTAGTTGATCCAGCGCCGCGAGTCCGGATGGTCCGGGAGCAGCATCGCCAGCAGGCCCAGGGCGCAGGCGGTCTTGATCTCGTGGTTGTTGGGGTTGAACATCCGCGCCGGATAGGCCGTGCGCACCATCAGATCGAAGAAGTTTTCGCCCAGCCGTCCCAGCCGCCAGCGGATCAGCTCGCGCTGCTCGTCGCTCAGCGCCGGATCGTCGAGCAGGTAGTCCGCGGCAAAGACCCAGCCCTGGATCGCCTCGGCCACGTGGATGTCGTCCATGATCATCTCGAGGTCCGGCGGCACCAGCTCCGTGGCCAGCTCGAGCAACATCTGCAACGCCTTGTCGCGCAGCTGCTGGTCGCCGTCGATCAAATAGACGAAGGCCGCGGCGCGGCAGACGTTGGCGTAGTCGTACTCCAGCGAGGCGTCGTAAAAATCGCCGCGCGGCCGGGGATTGCGCGCCGCCTTGGAGCGCAGACGGTCCAGCAGCGTTGAGTGGGGCTCCGCCGTGGCGCGCTCGCGCAGCCTTGCTAGATCCTCGGGCCCGAACTCCAGACGCGGATGGCCGGTCAGCTCCGGATTCCAGGGGCCATCTGGATCCCAAGGCGCATCATCGTCGTCGCCAAGATCGTCATCAGCCCCGGAGTCGTCGTCGTCCGCGTCGTGATCGTCGTCCGGCGCGTGGTCGAGTTGATCGTGGTTTGAATCAGCGTCGCAGGCGCCCAGACAGACCAGCGCCAAGAGTAAAATCAGCAGCAGCAACCGGCTCGAGCGAGGAGTCATAGACCGCAAGTCTAACCCCAACGCCCCCGTGTTTCAAAAACTGATTTCCCGGCCGCACAGAGGCTGCCCGGCCCTGAGACGGCGCCTGCACAAAAAGTGATATCGTGGCGCTCTAGGTACCTTAATACATTGCGTTTTTTCCTTCTTCGACGCGTTGCGGCGAAGGCCGATTTATGCTATTATTTTTTAGCTTCTCAAAGGACCCGATTAATGAACGAACGTATCGAAAATAAGGTGCCGATAAACATCGAAGACGAGATGCGAAACTCGTATCTCGCCTATGCGATGAGCGTGATCGTCGGCCGCGCCCTGCCCGAGGTGCGCGACGGTCTCAAGCCGGTTCACCGGCGCGTGCTGTACTCGATGCACGAGTCGGGCTACCACTACAATCGTGCCTACCGCAAGTCCTCGAAGATCGTCGGCGAGGTGATGGGCAACTACCATCCGCACGGCGATTCGGCGATCTACGACACGGTTGTGCGCCTGGCCCAGGACTTCTCCATGCGCTGCATGCTGGTCGACGGCCAGGGCAACTTCGGCAGCATCGACGGCGATCCCCCGGCGGCAATGCGTTATACCGAGGTGCGTCTGGCGCGGCTGGCCGGCGAGATGCTGACCGACATCGACAAGGAAACCGTCGATTTCGTGCCCAACTACGACAACACCACCCAGGAACCCGAGGTGTTGCCCGCGCCGTTTCCCAACCTGCTGGTCAACGGCGCCGAGGGCATCGCCGTGGGCATGGCGACCAAGATCCCGCCGCACAACCTGGGCGAGGTTATCGACGCCACGATGGCGCTGATCGACGATAGCGAGTTGACGATCAAGGACCTGATGGGCTTCATCCCCGGGCCCGATTTCCCCACCGGCGCGTTCATCCACGGCCTAGAGGGAATCCGCAACGCCTACCACACGGGCAAGGGGATCGTGAAGCTGCGCGCGCGGGTAATCACCGAGACCAACTCGCGCACCAACCGCGAGAGCATCGTGATCACCGAGCTGCCCTACCAGGTCAACAAGGCGCGGCTGGTCGAGCGCATCGCCGCGCTGATCCGCGAAAAGAAAATCGAGGGCGTGTCGGATTTGCGCGACGAGTCCGATCGCGACGGCATCCGCGTGGTGGTCGAGCTCAAGCGCGACGAGATCAGCGGCGTGCTGGTCAACCAGCTATATAAGCACACGCCGCTGGAGAGCACCTTCGGCGTGATCATGCTCGCGCTGGTCGACGGCCGGCCGCAACTGCTGACGCTCAAGCAGCTGCTCGAGCACTTCATCAACTTCCGCAAGGAAGTCACCACGCGCCGCTGTCGCTATCTGATGAACAAGGCCGAGGCCCGGGCCCACATTCTCGAGGGTCTGAAAATCGCCCTGGACCACATCGACGCGGTAATCAAGCTGATCCGCGCCAGCAAGACTCCCCCCGAGGCCAAGCAGGGCCTGGTCGATCAGTTCGAGCTCTCCGACTTGCAGGCGCAGGCGATCCTCGACATGCGTTTGCAGCGGCTGACCGGACTCGAGCGCGACAAGATCGACGCCGAGTACGCCGAGCTGATCAAAGAGATCGAACGCCTGCGCCAGATTCTGTCCAACGAGCGGCTGCTGATGGCCGAGATCAAGAACGAACTGCTGGCGATCCGCGAGCGCTACGCGGACGAGCGCCGCACCGAGATTCTGCCCGACACCGGCGAGATCAGCATCGAAGATATGATCATCGAAGAAGACATGGCGGTCACGATCTCGAACACCGGCTACATCAAACGCAACCCGGTAAGCCTCTACCGCGCCCAGCACCGCGGCGGCAAGGGCAAGATCGGCATGGACATCAAATCCGAGGACTTCGTCTCGCAGATGTTCGTGGCCAGCACCCACGACTACGTGCTGTTCTTTACCGACCAGGGACGGGTCTACTGGCTCAAGGTCCACCAGATCCCCCAGGGCGGGCGCGCCACTCGCGGCAAGGCGATAGTCAATCTGCTTCAGATCTCCAAGACCGGCGAAAAGATCGCCACGATTTTACCGGTCAAGGAGTTCACCGACGGCTGTTACGTGCTGATGGTCACCGAGCGCGGCGTGGTCAAGAAGACCAACCTGATGGCGTTCTCCAATCCGCGAGCCAACGGCATCCTGGCGATCAAGATCAACGAAAAAGATCACCTGATCGCGGCCAAGCTCACCGACGGCCACCAGGACGTGTTCCTGGGTACGCGCGAGGGCAAGAGCATCCGCTTTAAGGAGTCGGACGTGCGCGCCATGCAGCGCACCGCCGCCGGAGTGCGCGGCATGACTCTGGGCAAGAAAGACATCTGCGTAGGCGCCGAGATCCTCAGCCCCGGGGCCAGCCTGATCACCGCCACCGAACACGGCTTTGGCAAGCGCACGTCCCTTGACGAATATCGGCTCCAGGGACGCGGCGGTCAGGGGATCATCACCATCAAGACCAGCGAGCGCAACGGCAAGGTCGTGGGATTCCTGCAGGTCACCGACGAGGACGACGTGCTGCTGATTACCGACGGCGGTAAGATCATCCGCCTCGACGTATCCGAGATCCGCGTGATCGGGCGCAATACCCAGGGCGTGCGGCTGTTCGACATCACCGACGCCTCCAAGGTCGTGGGGATCTGCAAGCACGTGGAGAAGAACGCGCTCTGACAAGCAATTCGTACCAATGGGTCTGCGGTCGAACCAAAGCTCTAAACCGGCAGAGTTGATTTACCAGGCGCTTAGCTTTTAATTGAGTCGAGGTCCACGGGCTGGACTGCGGTGTCGAGAAACACGTTGGTGGCCAGGGCTTTGACCAACAGCTTACCGTCGAGCTCGGTCTCGAGGCCGGCCTCGATCAGCGCCTGGGTGCGGCCGTGTTTGACCACCCGGGCTCTGCCGATCAGCGTCTGTCCGGGCCGCGCGGCCCCCAGGTAGCTCACCGAAAGTTGAACCAGCGAGGCCTGGCGGTCGGGAACGGCCGAGACCAGGGCCGGACCGATGCAGTTGTCGAGCATTCCGGCGAGGATCCCGCCTTGGACCGTGCCGAAAGGATTGGCCATCTCGTCGGTGGGGCTGAAGCGCACCACCACCGAGCCGTTGTCGAGCTTGAGGATCTCGGATTGCAAAAAAGCGTGACAGGGAGGCGGAATGCGCAGCTTGAGCGTCATCGGGGGCTCAGATTTTGGGCCCTGCCATCCGGGTCCTCTTGGAAGCCTGGGAGGCGAAGCGTTCGAAGTTCTTATTGAAGCTGTGGGCCAACTCCCGGGACTTATCATCGTAGGCGCGTTTGTTCTTCCAAGTGTTGCGCGGCGTAAGCAGCTCCTGGGGCACGTCGGGGCACGAACGCGGCACCAGCATGCCGAAGGTCGGGTCCACATCGTAGCCCACGGCGTCTAGCTTACCCGAGAGCGCGGCCGAGACCATCGCCCGCGTATGCGCGATCTGCATGCGGTGGCCGATGCCGTCGGGGCCGCCGGTCCAGCCGGTGTTGATCAGCCAGCAAACGGATTTGTGCTTGGCGATTTTGGCGCCGAGCAGCTTGGAGTAGACCGTGGGGTGCAGCGACATGAACGGCGCGCCGAAGCAGGTCGAGAACGTGGCCTGGGGCTCGGTGATGCCGCGTTCGGTCCCCGCGACCTTGGCGGTGTAGCCCGAGATGAAGTGGTACATCGCCTGGGCCGAGTCGAGCTTGGCGATCGGCGGCAGTACGCCGAAGGCGTCGCAGGTGAGCATCACGATGTTTTTAGGGTGGTCGCCCATGCCGCTGTGCACCGAGCCGGGAATGAACTCGATGGGGTACATCGCGCGGGTGTTGACCGTGTAGCGCGGGTCGGACATGTCGATCTTGCGGGTGCGCTGGTTGACCGCCACGTTTTCGAGCATCGCACCGAAACGGTGGGTCGCCTGCCAGATCTGCGGCTCGGCCTTGGCCGAGAGGTTGATCACCTTGGCGTAGCACCCGGCCTCGAGATTAAACACTCCGTCGTCGCTCCAACCGTGCTCGTCGTCGCCGATCAGGTGCCGCTCCGGATCGGAACTCAGCGTGGTCTTGCCCGTGCCCGACAGGCCGAAGAAGATCGCCGTGTCGCCGGCCTCGCCGACGTTGGCCGAGCAGTGCATGCTCAGGATGTTGCGCTGGGGCAGCAAGTAGTTCATCAGGGTGAACACCGATTTTTTAATCTCGCCGCCGTAGCCGCTGCCCGCCACCAGCAGCGTGCGGCGCTCGGTGTTGATCGCCACGGAGACCTCGGTACGCATCTCGTCGAGCTCGGGCACGGCCTTGAGATCGGGTACGGCGATCACCGTGTACTCGGGCTGGAACGTGGAGAGCTTGCGGCGGTCGGTCTCGTTGATGAACATGTGGCGCGCGAAGATGCTGTGGCACGCCTTCTGGCTGATCACCCTCAGCGGCACGCGATATTTGGGGTCCGCGCCGACGTAGCAGTCCTGGACGTAGACGTCGCGGCCGTGCAGAAAGGCGCGCACCTTGGCCTCGAGCCGGTCGTAGACCGCACGGGTGATCGGCTGGTTGTCATCGCTCCACCAGACCTTGTTGGCCGTGGCCGCATTACGGACGAAATATTTATCTTTAGGAGAGCGACCGGTGTACTGGCCGGTCATCACCAGCAGCGGGCCGTCCTGGCAGACCTGGCCCTCGCCGCGTTTGACGCAGTGCTCGTAGAGCACGGGGACCGACAGATTCCAGTGAACCTCTCCCAGATCGATCAAGCCGTCGAAGGGTACTCTGTTTGTCATCCAACCTCCTCTCCTCGCAAATAGCCGTTGATATTAGCGAGGCCTTAGTCGTTCTGTCAACGCACTGCGTCGAGAGACCGTTACGTTTTAAAGGCGATTTTTATTTTCCTTGAATCCGATGATAATATCTGTGAACCTAGTCTCCCAACATAGCTATGAAGGAGCAGTCATGTTCAGACGCGGAACCTTAATAGTGGCCTTGGTCGCCGCCCTGGCTCTTGTACTGGGCGCATCGCCCGCCGTTGCGCAACCCGAACAGCATAATCCGGCAGACGTGAACTTCCTCTCGGTGGGCACCGCCGTGTCTAAATCCGTGGTGGGAGTCGGCGAGACGTTCGAAATCAAGCTCACCTTAAGCAACAGCGCCAACCGTCCGATCTTCGTCGGCTCGATGGACGTGCACGACGAGCTGCTGGCGGGCATCCGCATCAAGGCCGTCAATCCCCCCTCGCTGGAGGAGCCGTTCCATATTCCGATCGACAACAGCATGAGCTACACCATGCGCCAGACGATCCCGGCCAAGGGCACCCTGCTGGTGGTCTTCACCTGTGAGGGGACCAAGACCGGCACAGCCTCGGGCAACGTCGACATCTGCGTGACCTACGCCGACTGCAAGTACATCCCGGTGAGCGTCAACGTTAAAT
Organism: Candidatus Alcyoniella australis; assembly: GCA_030765605.1. Lineage (NCBI taxonomy): Bacteria > Candidatus Lernaellota > Candidatus Lernaellaia > Candidatus Lernaellales > Candidatus Alcyoniellaceae > Candidatus Alcyoniella > Candidatus Alcyoniella australis. Next base: position 19,010 of record JAVCCG010000039.1, on the reverse strand, counting down.
AACGACGCTTAGCGGATAAGCTACGATCGAAACGGCCGTGTCGGCATATACCGGTACGGCCGTTGTCTTGTCTGCGTCAAAGCAAGGCAAAGCCGTCGTTGACGAAATCGAACGAATACTACACGCTATGCTCATCTTAATTTACGCATAAAGGAGCTGAAATGCAGCCGCATCGTTTCGCAATTTTGGTCGCGGCCCTGAGCTTGCTGCTGGTGCCGGCGGCCGTCGTGGCCCAGTCCAGCGATCTGAGCCTGCTGACCGTGACCATCGAGGCGCCGTCGCAGGTCGAGGCCGGTAAGGAGTTCGATGTGATCGTCAACGCCGGCAATTCCGGCGATCAGCCGTTGACATTGGACAGCATCGACGTGCACGACGAATGGTTGGCCGGGGTGCGCATCGTCAGTTCCGATCCGGAGAGCATCCAGGAGCTGTTCCACATCCCCATCGACAACAGCGTGAGCTTCACACTCAAGCGCGAGATCCCGGCCAACGGAACGCTGTCGGTCACGTTCCGCGTAATCGGCGCCCAGGCCGGCACGTTCACCGGCAACCTCGACGTATGCACCACCGCCGTGGAGTGCCAGCCGGTGCCGATCACCACGGTGATCACCGGCGTGGTTCCGCCGGACGTGACCCTGCCCAGCGGCGAGTATACCGAGCTGGATATCTCGGGCCTGTTCGGTGAAGAAAGCTCAAGCGGCGACGAACGTCACAACGCGGCCGATCTGGATCTGCTCAACGTGACCTCCAGCATCCCGTCAAAGATCAAGGTGGGCCGGACCAGCGAGCTGGTGCTGTCGCTGGCCAACACCGGCGACCGGCCGATCTTCATCGATTCGATCGACGTGCACGACGAGCTGCTGGCCAACATGCGAATCATCAGCACCAATCCGCCGAGTTTGCAGGAGCCGTTCCACATTCCGGTCGACAACAGCATGAGCTACACGATGAAGCAGACCATCCCCGCCGGCGCCAAGCTCAGCGTCGCCTTCGAGATCGTGGCCGATGCCAAAGGCATCCACGCGGGGAACATCGACGTGTGCGTGACCTACTCCGATTGCACGACAATCAGCGTCAGTACTAAAGCGCGCTGATCATGCGGCAAAGCCGCCCACCGATCGTGCTGCTGTTGGCCTTGGCAGCCCTGCTGCTCTGCGCGCCTTACGTGGCCGCAGACGACGATCCGCTGCCCTATCCGTTCAAGGTCGGCGCGCGCTGGGACTACGACGTGCTGGTTCCGGCCGTTGGCAAGGTCGGCTCGGGCTCGCGCTACATCGAGCCGCGCGGCATGATGATGATCCAGATGGACGTGCGCACAAGTGAAAAGTGCGGCACCTACTACTACCACCTGCTGCCCACGCCCACGACCCTCGAGGTCGACCGCGCCGGATTTATCCCCAGCAAGGACGGCGAGCCGTTCGAGATCATCATCGATCCGCCGTTTCCGTTTTTCGTCAATCCCGAGCACCACGGCCCGGTGGACGTGCGCAAGACCTGCCGCGCGTTGAGTCCATCGGGCGAGCTGCTGGGCCAAGGTCCGGCCACCTTCGCCATTATCGAGCGCAACGTGCAGCTCAATGACTACCCCGAGCTGTACGTCACGCTGCTGGACCAGCAATTCCATCGCGGCATTGCCCAGCGATCCATTGTCTGGATGAATCCCGAACTGGGCATTGTCCGCGCCAAGGTCAAGCTCAACTTTCTGATCTCGGTCACCTGGGAGCTGACCAAATTCACCCCGCCGCCCGGCGGCATAACGCCGCAGCACAACCCTCCTCAATAATGCGGATTGATAACCCATACGCGCGTTAGTATGATATAGGAACCTGCGCGGTTGATTGTCGGCCGTTTCCTGGTGACAAGCTGATAGGAGAGCTTTGGAAATGAACGCTGTCTGCGTCGCGTTGTGCGGGCTAATGTTCAATGACGGTCTATTGGGTCGCGCTTATCAAGCCTTTTCGCAGGCAGGAGTCAGCGAGCATGGGAGTCTCAGCGACGGACTGACGCGCTCGCTGACATCGGTCAAGAAACTCATTTCACTGATCGATAATGCGGATCCGTTACAAAAGTGCTTACTGATTATCTTCATTGTGGTGGTCATCGGCCTGTTCGGCGCCCTGGGGGGCATGGCGTTCGGCATCGGCGACCACCGGCGGGAACTACGCAACAAAATCCCCACGAGTTTGTGGAGGCTGCTGGGCGATGCGCTGATCGGCACTGCCGCGGCGTTTGCTGCTCTGGGATTGCTGCACCTGCTGTTCACCGGTTGGAAGCACTTCCAGGGGATCGCCCAAGGTAGACCCGAATCGCTGGTGATCGTGATCGGCCTGTCCGTGGCCGCGGGGTTCGCCGGGCTCAAAATGCTGCGGGTCGTTTCCGATAAACTGATGGACAGAATCCGCGATGCCGAGGTACAGGCGGCCAATGCCAATAAAATTGCCTCCGAGTCTAAACGCCAGGCCGATGAACTACAGGATATCAAGCGCACACAGGCCGAGGCCGAGAGCTACCGGATCGCCGCGGAGCAGATCATTCCTTACTCCCAGCTCGATAAGCGCGAGAAGAACCAGGAGGGCGAGACGGGCAAGACCGGTTGGGAAAAACTGGATCCAAAGCAGAGGGACGAATATCAGAAGTGCCTGGCCCGTGCGATCAAGGCCTATGAAAACCTGGAAAAGAAGGATGAGAAAAACGATGACGCCCTGATCAACCAGGCGCTGATCTACCGCCGCATCGCCTTCCTGGTGAAACACGGCAAGCTGACCGATAAGAATTTAGAGGCCTACTCAAAGAAAACATTGTCGGACTCGATTAATCTGTTCCACAATCTGATCCGGGACAGTCCGAACAACGCCCGCGCTCACTACCTGCTGGCAGCCTATAAAAATATAGCCAAAAGGCCGGAGTACGGCGGTGCCGACTACAGCGACGATGAGATCAAGGAAAGCCTGAAAAAGGCGATCTCGATCTCCGAGTCGTTCCGCTCGCATGCCAAGGTCGATCCGGACTTCAAGGAATTCAAAGCACTGACTGAGGTTGTCGAGGGTTAGCCCCGGATAGAGCTATTGAAGGATATAGAGCCGCGGGTTGACCGGCACGTTGTTGACCTGCACCTCGTAGTGCAGATGGGGGCCGGTCGAGCGTCCGCTGGTGCCGATCAATCCCAGAGCCTCGCCGCGCCTGATCTTCTGTCCGCTGTGCACCAGGCACGCCGAGAGGTGGCCGTAGAGCGTGCTGACTCCCTGGCCGTGGTTGATCATCACCGTGTTGCCGTATCCTCCCCAGGCTCCGGCAAACGAGACCACGCCGTTGCCCGGCGCGAGAATCGGCGTGCCGTAGGCCGTGGCGATATCCAGGCCCTCGTGCATCGAGGAAATGCCGGTGAGCGGATCGTTGCGAATACCGAACTCGCTCGAAACCCAACCCTTTACCGGCCAGATCGAGGGGGTCGAGGCGAAGCCGCCGCGACGGTCGGCAAAGTAGGCGTCGAGCTCGGACATGCTCGAACGCACGGCCCGGGCGTCGCCGAGCAGATCGTCCACCTTAAGGTGCATGCTGTTGAAGTCGTGGTTGGCCGACTGCGCGGCCTGAGGTCCGCCGCTGGCCGGATGTCCGACTCCGCCGGTCATCAGCGCGCCGCTGTCGGGTTGCTTGAGGTTGGTCACCTGGCGGATCGAGGCGTCGAGCCGCGCCATTTCGCGCACCTCGGTCTCCAGCGAGTTGAGCTCGCCGGACAGCGCGTCGATCTGGTGGGTCTGATAGGCGGTGTGGTCGATCAGCGCGTCGCGCTCGACCGTGGTGGTACTCAACTCGCGCATCAGCCGGATCCGATCGAGCTTGACGTCCACGTAGTCGATCAGGGTCCAGACCAAGAGCAGGCAGATGCAGCCCAGCAGCACGCCGATTACACGCAGGGCGCGCCGTGAAATAGCCAACCGCCTGGGCCTGCCCGCCTGTTCGGGCAGCATCAGGAAGGTCACCTTCTGTTGTGGACGCCTGGCGATAATCAGCCCTCCCCTCGCCGTGCATAATGCCGACAAATCGTATGGTTTTCCTTAAGATAAGTCAATCATTGCGCGCCTGAGCGAAGATCGCGCACCATGAAAAACAGCCCCACGGAAGGTCTCCGTGGGGCTGCAATCGTCGGTCAGGAAATTGATTTAGATCGCGGAAGCCATGCCGTCGGTCTCTTCGATGATCCGCTTGTGGCCGACCTCGATGGTGTACGAGCAATCGCCCTCGCGCTCCTTCATGATCAGGCCGAGCACGAAGTCCTCGATTCCGCTGGTGACCAGGCAACCGGAGAAGAGCATCGGCATCTCGTAGTTGCAAGCGTCGGCCTCGGTGTAGCCGGTCACGTCGTCGTAGACCGTGAAGCAGCCGTTGTCGCCGGAGATGTATGCGCCCACTCCGCCGCCGGTGTCGCCCGAGCCCGCGAAGTTGACCTCGATCTCACCGGCAGCCGTCTGGTTGGAGAAGGTGATCTCGTAGTACCCAATCGCGTTATACTGTTCCAGGTCGTCGTAGATGATGTACAGCGAATCCAAGGCGTAGGTTCCATCGACCGTGGGCGGATTATCGCCCGGGTAGACGTCCATGCCCGCGTCGATCAGGGCCTGAATGTCCTCGCTGTCCAGGAAATCGTTAACGCCGTCGGGCACGTCTTCGATATCGTCATCGCCAGTATCGTCGTCGTCGTCGTCGTCGTCGTCATCGTCGTCGTCGTCGCCGCCGCTGTCGCAGGCGACCAGGGCCATTGAGCCCATGACAATCGCCAAAACGGTCAGCAGACAGATAATCCAAATTGAACGCTGCATACCTTCCTCCTAGAAGTAGTTGTTGAATTGCACAATACTAATAGCAGATTCTAGCTCCGGCAAAGCGTAATATCTGTATGCCAGCCGGAAAATAAGATTTTGCGTCGCGGCAAGCCTCGTTGCTTTACGAGCCGGGAACGGCCGCGAGTTTTGCTACAGCTCCAAGCTGTGTTGGCCTACGATTTGTTTTACGTCGCGGCAAGCCTCGTTGTTTTACGAGCCGGGAACGGCCGCGAGTTTTGCTGCGCCTCATAGCCGCCCGCGTTGACGAACGAGGCTGTACTTCTATATCTTCATCTTTTGTAAGGCGATCTAGAACATTGTTTTTTACCAATAACCCGGAAGTGTAAACGTGGGCATTCGCGGACAGATACTGCTGGTAACCGTTGGCAAAGAGACCGGGAAGCAGCTTGCCGAGTTTCTGGGCTCAATGGGACATTCGGTGACCTTGGCGCACGATCACACGTCGGCCTGGGAACGCTTCGCCCAGGCGCCGCCGGATTTGGTGTTGATCGATGCTCTGCCCCGTGAGCCCCAGCTGCTGGAGCTGGCCCGGATGATCCGGCAGGACGCGGTGGGAGCGGTGGCGCCCCTGGCGATTCTGGCCTCCAAAGAGATCAGCGACGAGCAGCTCAAGCCGTTGCAGGCCGACATTGTGCTGCGCCGTCCGCTGAAGCAGCGCGAGCTGAGCCATGAGATCGAACGAGTAATCCTCGATGGACGCGACCCGTTGCTCGAGGCCTTGCGCACCTGCGGGCCCGCGCACACACGCCAGGATGGAGATCGGCAACCCCTGCCCACGAGCGGTTTCACGCACATCGGTCCCAACGGGGACGAGGGCCGCGTCCTGTGGAATCCTCCTTTGCCCAGCGGCGGACGGCGCGAAAAGCGACGGCCGCAGGTCCCGGATAAGGGGCTGTTCGAGGACGTGGGCATGCCCGAGTTGTTCTCCGACCTCTACCTGAGCGGGTTCCACGGCCAGGTGACCTTCAACCACAACAAGAAGATCAAGAAAACCATCTGGATCAACGGCAGCATCGTCTACGTTGATTCCCAGGAGCGCAGCGAGAGCCTGGGCCAGATCCTGGTACGCGAGGGGATCATCTCCGAGCGCGACTGCTTGATCTCCATCGCCAACATGCACACCTACGCCACGCGCCAGGGCGGCGCGCTGATCGAGATGGGCGTGATTTCTCCGCTGCAGTTGATGGAGGCGTTGCGGCTTCAGGCCTGGGAAAAGGCGCTGTCGCTGTTCTCTTGGTTCTCCGGCGGCTACTTCAAGCAGCCGGGCAAGGTCAGCCGCGAGCGCTACACTGCGTTCGCCCTGGACACGCCGAGCTTGATCCGCAAGGGGATTGAGCGCAGCTATCAGCCCGTTAATCTCAAAGCGTTGTTCGATAAAGTCCAGACGGCGCGCTTCGAGATCGACAAGAACGCGCTGCAACCGATCGGGTCGCTGTCGCTGGGCGCACTCGAGCGCGAGTTCGTCAAGTTGTATGACGGCGCGCGAACGGTCGAGCAGATCGTCTTTACCAGTCCGCTGGAGCTGACCTGCAGCCTGCAGATGATGTTCTGGTTGCTTTCGCTGGCCGTGCTCAAGCCGGTCGATGATCAGGGACGCGAACAGCTCGAACGCCTGGAGCAGGCGGCCTCGAAATCGCTGCTGAACACCTACTACAGCAGCCTCGACGGCCTGGCCGACAGCGCCGCCGCGGACATGTCGACCGCGTTGATCGAGAAGATCAGGCTTAAGGCCAAGCAGCACCCGCCGATCGAGTTCAGATCGGCCCAGGAGCCGGCTGACGGCGATCAGCCCGAGCAACGACCCGCGCCGCCGGAACAGGACCCGCAGCTTCGCGAACGGATCGCCAAGGCCCAGCATGATATTGATCAGCCCGCGGACCAGCAGCCGCCGGCTGACGAGCGGTTCGTCGGCCCGGCCGAAGCGACCGAGATTAAACCCCCGTCGGATGAGCCCAAGGGCGCAGCGCGCACGGACGAGGCTCAGACGCTGTCCAAGACGATTACCGCCAAGTTCCTCACTCTGGAGCACGTCAACCATTACGAACTGCTCGGCCTAAGTCAGAACGACACGCTGGAGAGGATCGAACGCAGCTACAGCCGCATGCGGCGCCGCTTCAGCGTCAAGCGCCTGGGCAAGATCACCGAACCGGAGTTGATCGAAAAGATCGAGGCGATTACCCAGCGCATCGAGGCGGCGTTCCTGGTGCTGGGCGATCCTAAGCAACGCGATCAGTACGACCGCGAGCTGATCGCGCGGCTCCAGGAGAGCAAACGCAAGCAGGCGGCCACCCTGGTCGCCGAGAGCTCGTTCAAACGCGCGATCGAGGCGCTCAAGCTCGGCGAATTCCGGATGGCGATCGAGGCCCTGGGCAAGGCGTTGGAGCTGTTCCCCAACGAGGCCGAGTATCACGCCTACCTCGGATGGGCGTTGTTCAACGACCGCGGTCTCGAGGAGAAAGAGCGGGTCAAGCGGGCCAAGCAGGAGCTGTCGTTGGCCAACGATCTGAACCCCAAGTCGGAGTTGACCTGCCTGTTCCTGGGCAAGATGCTCAAGGTCCAGGGCAAGCTCCAGGCCGCGGCCCAGATGATGGCGCAGGCGCTTGATCGCAACCCGCGCAGCCTCGAGGCGCGCCGCGAGATGGAGATGCTCGATTATTGGAAGCCCGAGGATTTCCAGATGCCGCAGTCGCCGACCGACGATTCAGAGGGGTAACCTCCCCAATCTTTCGTCGCGGAGAGGGTCGTTGGATTACGACCAGCGAACTATGCGAGTTTTCAGGCACCCCAGGCAAATCTCCACAATCTTCCGTCGCGGATATCATCGTTGGACAATGATTATGGTCCGCTCGCGAGTTTTGCACGTACCCTAGGCAAACCTCCACAATCTTCCGTCGCGGATATCATCGTTGGGCAATGATTATGGTCCGTTCGCGAGTTTTGCAGGTACCTCAAAGGTGCCCTAGGGGATAAGTTTGTGCGGATTATCCCAATAGATCTTGCGCAGCACGTCCTGGGGCAGGTTCAATCCGACCAGGTCCAGCTCGTAGGTGCGCTTCTCGCTGACCAGCGTATCGTGAAACTTACTGAGTTCCAATAAGTTGCGATAGGCGCGGAACCGCCCCTCGATCCATTGGCGCGATCGCACGCCCCGCGGGCCGATCACCATGTCGGTCCCATAAAGGAACTGATCGGGGTGGGCCAAGACCACCTCGCGCCAGCGCGCGGCGTGCTGGCTAAGCTTGACCGCGCGATCCGCGTAGGTCTTTTCAAAGCCGAAGCTGAAGTCCGTGTAAAGATTGGGATGGCGCGCGAGCAGGCCGTGCCATAGTTCCGGGTTCTGCGGCGCATGTCCCAGATGGCAGATGATCAGCCGCAGGTTGGGACAGGCCGCGGCAATCGCCTCGATCTGACCGGGCTGGGCCTGCTCCTCCAGGTGGATCATCAATAGTATGTCGTTGATCTCACAGTGTTTATAAAGCGCCATGTATGGCTCGTCAGCTGCCTTGGGCCTGCTGCTCGACGGTGGTTTGGAGCCGAAATGGAGTTTAATTCCTGCTGCGCCGCGCTCGATCAGCTCGTCGACCGCAGCATTGGGATTCTCGTGTTTCAGGGGTCTGATGCGCGGAAAAGCCTTGATGCGCTCGGGGTATTTGCGCGCCAATGAGAGGATCAGATCGTTGTTGCCCTCAAGGGTGGCCAATCCGGGCGTGTCGCTGTTGCGATAGCGCGACTCGCCGCGGCCCATCAGCCAGATGCTGCGGATCTGGTGCGCATCCATGGCATTGAAGGTATCCTGCAAAAATTCAAGCCCTTGCAGGTGATCGTGGGTGTCGACAATCGGCCCGGCGTAGCGCAGGTCGCTGGGCTGCTGCTCGCTTGCGCGACATCCGCACAACAACAGCGCGGCAACGGCCGGCAGCAGCGCAACCAATGCCAATAGCGAACCGCGTGAAAACAACATGTTGTAGAGTATAGGGCGAGCTTGAATTTCGGTCAATTATCGAGGTCTTGCAGTTGACAGGACTCCATCGGGTGGTTAAGTTCCAAATGAAACATGAGGCTAAAAATAACGGACTTTTATAAGTCCTTGAAGTTGCATAGCAAAGGAGATTTAGGCAATGGGTAAGATAATCGGCATCGACCTGGGTACCACCAACAGCGTGGTCGCGGTAATGGAGGGTGGAGAGTCCAAGGTAATCACCAACGAGGAGGGTGGCCGAACTACCCCGTCGGTGGTGGCGTTTACCAAGGACGGCGACCATCTGGTCGGCCAGGTGGCCAAGCGTCAGGCCGTGAGTAACCCCGAAAATACGGTCTATTCGATCAAGCGTTTCATGGGACGGCGCCTCAACGAGGTTCCCGAAGAGATCGCAATCGTGCCTTACAAGGTGGTTGCCGGTCCTGCCGGAGACGCGCGGATCGAGATCAAGGGCAAACAGTTTTCGCCGCCCGAGATCTCGGCGATGATCTTGCAGAAGCTCAAGAAATCGGCTGAGGACTACCTGGGCGCGACCGTCACCGACGCGGTAATCACCGTGCCGGCGTATTTCAACGACAGCCAGCGCCAGGCGACCAAGGACGCGGGTCAGATCGCCGGGCTCAACGTGCGCCGAATCATCAACGAGCCGACGGCCGCGGCCCTGAGCTACGGCCTGGACAAGAAGACCGAGGAAAAGATCGCGGTCTTCGACTTCGGCGGCGGCACCTTCGATATCTCGATTCTCGAGGTGGGCGACAAGGTCGTGGAGGTCAAGTCGACCAACGGCGATACCCATCTGGGCGGCGACAACATCGACCAACGAATCATCGATTGGCTGATCAATGAGTTCAAGAAAGACCAGGGGATCGCCCTGGGCGCCGACAAGATGGCGCTGCAGCGGCTCAAAGAGGCGGCCGAGAAGGCCAAGATCGAGCTGAGCACCGCCAAGGAGACCGAGATCAACCTGCCGTTCGTTACAGCCGACGCCGCGGGCCCCAAGCATCTGGTGCTCAACCTGACCCGCGCCAAATTCGAGGCGCTGGTAGCCGACGTGCTGGAGAAGACACTCGACCCGTGCCGCAAGGCGATGGCCGATGCCAAGATGCAGCCGGGTGAGATCGACGAGGTCGTGCTCGTGGGCGGCAGCACGCGCATCCCCAAAGTCCAGCAGATGGTCGAGGAGCTGTTCGGCAAGAAGCCGCACAAGGGCGTCAATCCCGACGAGGTCGTGGCCGTGGGCGCCGCGATTCAGGGCGGAGTGCTCTCCGGCGACGTGACCGACGTGCTGTTGCTCGACGTGACCCCGCTGAGCCTGGGCATCGAGACCCTCGGCGGCGTGTTGACCCAGCTAATCGAACGCAACACCACGATCCCGGTCAAGAAATCCGAGGTCTTCAGCACCGCGGCCGACAGCCAAACCTCGGTCGAGATCCACGTGCTGCAGGGCGAGCGCGCCATGGCGACCGACAACCGCACACTGGGCCGTTTCCAGTTGGTGGGCATCCCGGCGGCGCCGCGCGGCGTACCGCAGATCGAGGTCACATTCGACATCGACGCCAACGGCATCGTCTCGGTCTCGGCCAAGGACCGCGCCACGGGCAAGGAGCAGAAGATTACGATCACCGCCAGCTCGGGCCTGTCCAAGGACGAGGTCGACGGCATGGTCAAAGACGCCCAGAGCTCGTCCAAGGACGACGAGGCCAAGCGCGCCCAGGTCGAGGCTCGCAACCAGCTCGACGCCTTGGTCTACACCACCGAGAAGACGCTCAACGAGAACCGCGAGAGCCTCGAGGCCGAGGACATCGGCAACATCGAGACCGCGCTTACGCAGTCCAAAGAGGCGCTGGAGTCCGGCGACACCGAGCAGATGCAATCCGCGATGCAGACCCTGACCCAGGCCAGCCATAAAATCGCCGAGGCGATGTACCAAAAGGCCGGAGCACAGGCCGCAGCGGCCGATGCGGGCCCGGGCGGATTCGCCGGCGGCAGCGCCGGGCCGGGACCGCAGACCGACGCGGGCGCCGGGTCCGACGCGGGCGCTGGATCCGAAGCGGACGACGACGTGATCGACGCCGAGTTCACCGAGGACAACTAGGGCCCCGACCGAGCGTGACGAATAGTCCATAAAGCGAGCGGCGTGGGCACAACCTGCGTCGCTCGTTTAATATAGATTGGGAAACAGAAAGGAACGCGATGGCAGCGAAACAGGACTTCTATAAAATTCTCGGAGTGGAGCGCAACGTCTCCGCCGACGAGCTGAAGAAGGCCTATCGTAAGCTGGCGTTGAAATACCACCCCGACCGCAACAAGGACAATCCCGAGGCCGAGGAGAAATTCAAGCAGATCAGCGAGGCCTACGCCGTGCTCTCCAACCCCGAGAACCGCAAGCGCTACGACCGCTTCGGCCATACCGGCGGACCTCAGGGCGAGGGCTTCGACTTCTCGGGTTTCGACTTCAGCGACGTGCTGCGCGACCTGGGCGGGTTCGGCGAGGTCCACTTCGGCGGCCGCGGTGGGCCCCGCGGCGGCGGGGGCTTTGAAGATGTGATCTCGCAGATGTTCGGCGGCGCACACGCAGCGGGCAGACCGCACGCCGGACCGCGCGGACAGCGGCGGCGCAGCGGACCGCCGCCGCGCGGCGCTGATTTGCAGCACCAGATGCCAGTGGGCTTCATCGACGCCCTACGCGGTATGAGCACGCAGATCGAACTGCAACAACCGGACGGCAGCTCAAACCGGCTGACCGTGCAGATTCCCGCCGGAGTACGCGACGGCCAAACGATCCGCCTGCGCGGCAAAGGGCAGCCCAGCCCCTACGGCGGGGCTGCGGGCGACCTGCTGATCAAGCTTCAGGTCGAGCCGCACAAATACTTCAAGCGCGAGGGCAACGACCTGCTGCTCGACGTGCCGATCAGCATCCAAGAGGCGGTGCTCGGCGCCAAGATCAAGGTCCCGACCCTGGATAAAATGTCCACGGTTACGATCCCGCCGGGCACCAGTTCGGGCAGCAAGCTGCGCCTGCGCGGCAAGGGGGTCAAGCCGCCCAAGGGCAAGCCCGGCGATCTGATAATCGTGATTGCCGTCGAGGTCCCCAAGCAGGTCGACAAGGACAGCGCCGAGCTGATCGAGAAGTTCAGCAGCGACAACCCGCAATCACCGCGCGACGAGCTTTACAGAGGTATCGGATGAGCGACAAAGGTAAAGATAAAAAGAAACGAAAAATAGAGGTCAAGGACGCTACGGAACAGGTCGCGATCGAGCCCGAGGAGCAGCAGCCCGAGCAGAGCGTGGCCCAGGAGCAGCCGCTTGATCCGCAGGCGCGGATCGACGAGCTGACCGACCGGCTGCAGCGGCTGGCCGCGGAGTTCGACAACTTCCGCAAGCGCAGCGAACGCGAGAAGGCGCAGACCGCCGACTGGGCGCGGGCCGAGCTGCTCAAAGCCCTAATGCCGGTGCTCGACGGCCTGGACCGCGCAGTGCACAGCGTGGACGGGATAGAGGAGCCGTGGGCCGAGGGCCTGCGCACGCTGCAGCGCCAGACGTTCACGATCCTGCATGCCCAGGGGCTCGAGGAGATCCCGACCCAGGGTAAGCTGGATCCCAACGTGCATGAGGTCTTCTCGGCAGTGCCGATGCCCGGCGTCGAGCCGGAGCATATCGTCGAGTGCTGCGAGCCGGGGTACACTTTGCATGGCAGGCTGGTCAGGCCCGCGCGCGTGATCGTGGCCAAGCAGCCGCCCGAGCAGGACGATCAAAATCAGGAAACGGGCGAACCGAATTAGCCTACGGGTTGTCATAGGGAGAACGTGATGAACGATAAAAGCGACAAGGCCGACAAGGCCGACAAGGCCGACAAGGCCGAGCAGGCCGAGCAGGCCGAGCAGGCCGAGCAGGAAGAACAGAAAGCGGAGCAGGGCTTTACCGTCAAAGACCGTCGCCGCTTTACCCAGGAGCCCGACGGCGAGGTCAAGACCAAGCCCGAGGCCGCAGAGCCCGAGGTCGCAGCAGAGCCTGCACCGGAGCCCGAGGCCGAGCAGCAGGCCGCACAGCCGGACCAGGAAGAACACGATTCCCGACCGCTACCCGAGATCAACTTCATCAACTTCGTGCTCAGCCTTTCGACCTCGACCATGGTGCATCTGGGGGACGTTCCCGACCCGTTCACCAATCAGCCGCAGGCCAATCTGCCGATGGCCAAGCAGACCATCGACATCCTGGGCATGCTCGAAGAGAAGACCCGCGGCAACCTGGACCCCAGCGAGCAGAACGTGATGACCAACGCGCTGTACCAACTGCGCATGCGCTACGTCGAGCTGCTCAAACAGCAGCCAAAGGGGCAGGACCCGGAGCCCAACTAAGTCGGCCCTGAACGCCTGCGGCCGGCCGGAGGAGAAGATGCGCAACGGACGCAGGACCGGGTTCGCCGGTTTGTTTCTTCCGATCGTAATCGCACTGCTGATGCTGGCCATGACCTCGTTGGCCTGGAGCGACCACCGTCAGGCTCACGCGCAGTCCGCGCACGAGCTTCCCGATGGCACGGCCGCGCCGCTGCCGCCTGAGGTCAACCTCGAGGCTGCCAACCGCACCTTCGTCGACCTGGCCGAAGAGCTCAAGCCCACCGTGGTCTTCATCGACGTGGTTAAAACAATTGCCGCGCCGAACTCCAACGCGCCGTTTGCACCCAACGATCCGTTCTGGGATTTTTTCCGCGACCTGGTGCCGCCGGACCGCGATTGGCGCAGCCGCGGCCTGGGCTCGGGGTTCATTATCGACCCCGAGGGCTACATCGTGACCAACAACCACGTGGTCGACTCGGCGCAGACGATCAACGTCAAGCTGCTCGACGGCACTGAGCTCGAGGCCGAGCTGATCGGCTCGGACGCCAAGAGCGATCTGGCATTGATCAAAGTCCAAAGCGAGCGACCACTGCCCGCGATCAAACTCGGGGACAGCGACGCGCTTAAGGTCGGCGAGTGGGTGATCGCCATCGGCAACCCGCTGGGCCTGGACTACACGGTCACCGCGGGCATCGTCTCGGCCAAAGGCCGGATGATCGGCGCCGGTCCCTACGACGACTTCATTCAGACCGACGCCTCGATCAACCCGGGCAACTCCGGCGGCCCCTTGATCAACATTCGCGGTCAGGCCGTGGGCGTGAACACGCTGATTATCTCTGGTGGCCAGAACCTGGGCTTCGCCATTCCGATCAACATGGTGCGCGAGATCATCGGCCAGCTACGCACGACCGGCCGCGTGGTGCGCGGTTGGCTCGGGGTGGAGTTCAGTCCGCTGACCAGAAAGCAGGCGCAGGAAGAGCAGGTGCCGATCGGCGCGGTGCTGGTGCAAAAAGTCGTGCCCGGCGGCCCGGCCGAACGCGCCGGGATCAAGCCCGGCGACGTGCTGATCGAATTCGACGGCAAGCGCCTGGCGCGCATCGCCCAGTTGCCCCTGTTGGTGGCCCAAACCCCGGTGGGCGATAAGGTCGACGTGGTGGTCGCGCGCAACGGCCAAGAACGAACGCTCAATGTATTGATCGCCGAGATGCCGCCCGAGGGCTTTCAGGTGGCCGAGCAGGTTGAGATCCCCTGGGGCCTGACCGTCTCCGACCTGACGCCCGACACTGTCAAGCGCTACAACCCGCGCCAGGGCGCCGGGGCGTTGGTGGTGAGGATCGAGCCCGGCTCCGTGGCCCAGCGCTCCGGAGTGCAGGTCGGCGATTTGATCCACGCCGTGGACCGCATCAAGGTGATGGACGTGGCCTCGCTCAAGGCGATCATCGACCGCGCACGGCGCGGTGAAAAGCTGCTGTTCGTCATCGACCGCAACGGCCAGGCCCTACGCGTGACCCTACGCAAATAGGCGGCACCTTGGAGGTGCCCGCAAAACTCGCGTAGTACGCTGGTCCTAATGCCACGACCTACCCCGCGTCGGCACCTTTGAGGTGCCACAAAACTCGCGTAGTACGCTGGTTGTAATCCAACGACCCTCTCCGCGACGCGGGATTGATCAATGTTTAAAAACAATCGCGGTGCGCGAGTTTCGGGCCGGCTCCAAGCCGGATCATCCGAGGGTGGACTGATGCGCGAAGTTTGCGGTGCCATGTGCCAGGCCACGATCTATGACCGATAATCGTGCGGAACATTTTGTTTCGATGAACAACACTTCTTTGAGAACGCGCTGAACGAGCTGTCGCCCGGCTTCGAGCCGGGGCAAAACTCGCGTACGTGACCTGCATGTGGCTCGACGATGCTCTCCGCGTCGCGGCATGGGTCTACGCAAAATGACCAGGGAAATATGCGAGCCTTGCTGCGGCTCCAAGCCGCCCCGGCGAGCCCACACACAAAGATCGTTTTAACGATCTTTACCCCTTCTCCCTCAATGTCTCTACGAGGAGAAGGTCGTTGAGCAAAGACCATCGTCCTGCGCGAGTTTTGCCGCACCTCTAAGCCGTTTCCCTAATAGGGCATCAGCTTGTGCAGGAACTCGTTGAAAATGGCAAAGGTCGGGCCGTTGAATCCGCGGTCCACGACGACCATCAGCACTCCGCCGACCGCCATGCAGGCGATGGGCATCCAGGGCACAATCGCCAAGATTCGCAGGTTCTGCCGCCCCTCGCTCAGCCCTGATCTACGGTAGAAGAAGTAGGCGAAGCTCAGCGGCAGGAAAGCGGAGAACCAGGCGACGAAGTTCAGCCACGGCACCCCCAGGAACCCGGGCACCAGGCGCGAATCCCACTGCCACCAGACGCCCGAGAGGCTGGCCATCGGGTCGATCTGCATGTCCAGGGTCACGGCGATTATCGAGGTCAGCAGCGCCAGGGCCCAGGGCCGCCGATCAAGCGCGGGGAACGACTTGCCGAAGCCCTCGGCCAGGTGCAGCGCCACGTAGAACATGATGCACCAGCCGAACTGCGTGGACAGGGGCGCGGGCAGCTTAACATCGCCCAGCCAGATGTAGATCGTGTAGTGATGCTCGCTGAAGTAACCTAGGATGATCCCCATGTTCTCCAGCAGCAGGCCGTAGACAAAGCACACGGCAAAGAAGGTCAGCATGCGTTGGAAGCTGCGCGTGCGCAGGGCGTGCAGCGCGAGCACCGCGACCCACATGAACTGGCTGTACTCGTAGACCTGCACGATCTCGGCGCCCGAGAGGTAGCCTTTGCGCTGGTACACGTAAGTCGGAATCAGCCAGGTCAGCAGCGGCGCGCCGATCCCCAGCATCCAGACCAGCACCAGGTCGCGGCGCTGCTTGGCTCCGCCCTCGCGCCGGATCGCCAGGGTGTAGTAGCTCAGGAACCAGAACATCGGGAAGATCACGGTCAGCGCGAACAGGTTGCGGTTGTGATCGCCCCACATCTGCGGGCTGATCCGCGCCATCTCGTAGTTGATGATCCCCCAGCCCATGATGAATACGAACCAGGCCGGGAAGTGCGACCACGCCTTTTTCAACGTGTCCTTGATCTTCATTGCTCCGCGTCCAGCGTGAGTTTCTCGGATGCCTGCCGATCATAGTTACAGCCGTACATGTAGCCGCCGCGCGGCCCCTTGAGCGCGTTGATCACGAGCATGAACCAGGGCACGAACAGCGCCGTGGCCACGCCGGGCATTCGATCGTCGCGACGATGAATGTCGGGCACGAAGCCCTTGAGCCAGAAGTGCCGTAGCGCGCTGCGCAGCCGGGCACGCCAGCCCCGTCCGGGCATCAGTTGGAAGCTGAACCACAGCCAGTGTACGAACCAGATTTTGCTGCGCACTCCCGGCCGCGGCTCGAGTTGCGGCTGGGGATGTTTGCCTTCAGCCAGCTCGATCGCCAGGCCGACGAAATCGACCTCAGCGGATTGGCCGGTCATCAGCGCCGGGTTGGTGCGCGGGTTGGCGTCGATCAGCAACGTGCGGCCGCTGCCGGGTTCGATGATGTAGTCAAAGCCCAGGAACCCGTGCCAGCCCAAGTGCTCGAGCAGTTCCATCGAGAGCTTTTCGGCCTGATGGTTGCGCGTGCTCTGGCGATAGAACGCGGTGCCGCCGCCGTCCGGGAACATCAGCAACGGCTCGTAGATCAGCTGGCCCACGGTGCGGCCGTGGTCGGCCAGGAACAGGCTGAAGATTAGCTCGCCCTCCACCTTGCGCTGGATCATCGGCAGCCGGTCGCCTTGCAGGCCGAAAAACTTGACCCGCTTGTGCCAGGTCTTGACCAGCGATTCCGCGTCGTCGCAAAACGCCAGACCCAGGCTGTTGTTCGAGTCCGGCAGTTTGAGCACCACGGGGTAGGGCAGCTCGTCCTTGATCCGCTCAAGCTCGTTCGCGTCGGTCGGCTGCCAGGTCTCGGGCAAATCCAGGTTCAGCGATTGCGCCAGCTTTGTCAGCTCGAGCTTGTGGTGCACGCGCATCATCTTCTCGTAGCTCTCGACCAGTACCGTGGTGTGGCGTGCCAGTTCGTCGCGGAAGCGCGAGACCAGGAACGTCTCCTCGAATGTCGGGAACAGCAGGTCGTACTTGACGCGCTTAAGCTCGGCCAGGCAGGTCTCGAGCCAGCGCCCGGGCTGCTCGGTCATGTTTGGCCAGGTCAGTCGGCGCGCGGTGTAGCGGCTGTGTCCACCGGCGGCCAGGTACGTGCAGTCCGCGGCCGTGACTTCCCATCCGCGGCGGCCGAACTCGCGCACCGCGCACAGTGCGTGGGGACTACGGGAGCTGGTGATCAGTACGCGCTTGGCGGCCATCGCTCAGACCATCGAGAAGTCGATGTAGATCGGCTTGGCGCTGACCTGCTCGGGCGTGGCGTCCCAGCCGGAGTTCCACGGTGCATAGACCGCCTGGGAGTAAGAGCGCGTGGCGCTGAAGCCCTTGAACAGCGGCAGCAGCGGGCTGCTCTCGTAAAACGAGCCCCAGACGAAGTGATGGTTGCGGCCGCGCCGCGTGCGGTTGAGCAGCACCTTGAGCATCTCGCGCAGGGTCTGCTCGTGTCCCGGCCGGTGGGCGATGTGTTTGATGAACAGGCTGCGCATCGGCTTGCCCGTGCGCGGCGGAACCGGGCTGGGGATCAGCAGGTGCAACAGCCTGGCGGCGAAGATCCCCAGTCGGATCGGCCAGGTGTTGCGCAGTACGACCATCCGGCGGATCGGGTTTTGGTCCCACAGGCCGACCAGCGCCGCGATCCGTCCGTTTTCGCGCACCAGCGAGATGTCGCTCACGCTGTAGCCCTTGGAGCGTTGCAGCATGTCATCGAGCCAGGCGCGGTCCATGCGCGGCGCGAAGTTGTGGTCGCTGTAGAACTCGGTCAGCAACTGTGCGATCTCGTCCAGGTCGTCTTCAGTGGCCTGCTCGATTTTGAGTCCCTTGCGCTCGCGATAGGGCCAGTACATCGAGAACTGCACCAGGTTGAACCAGCCGGCCGGACGGCCGATGAAGTGCTGGGGCACGGTCTGCTGCGATGCGCCCTGGGCCTTGCGATTGCCGCGCAGGATCACGCCCATGATGCAGTCGATCTCGACCTCGGGGTATGCCTGGGGCAGGTACATGCCGATCGAGCGCAGCACGCCCTTGTGCTGATAATCCGGGTCGACCCGCGCGTCCATCGGGTAGGCCATTACCAGCGGCTCGCCGTTGAACAGCACGTGACGGTGGGCGATGGCCAGCGTGCCCACCAGCCGTCCCTCGTGCATGGCCACGGTGCAGGTGTAGGAGTTTATTTTGCGCGCCAGTTCGGTGTCGTTCTGCAGCTCCTCGGGGAACTCGACGTTGAACATGCCGTGCAGGTCGTAGAACGAGAAAAACTCGGGCGAGCGGTCGATGGCGACCGTGACCTGGCTCTCCATCGGCGTGCGTAGCGACAACCGGCACAGGGCCTCGTTGTCCTGCTCGCGGTCGGCGTCCCGAACCAGATACTCCAGCCTTTGGCCCATGTTTAGCCCCTTTGAGCAACAGCTCGACGAGCCATGTTATGGAGCGCCCCACGGGCTGTCAATCAAACCAGGCGGCTGGTCGGGGATGCGATAAGGGGGGGCGGGTTTTGCAATAACCCGGAATCTCAGGAAACAGGGTTTAGGAAGTTGCTAGGTGGTTAGAGGCTGGTTGCAGGTTTTTTTACAACAGCGTTGTAAGAAGTTCCTCGGAGGTTATCCAAAGAGGGCCGGAAGTTCATGCCTGACCCAGGCCCTTCTCGAACTCCTCCGGGTACCACCACCAGTGATCCCG